>CAJKFZ010000425.1 GCA_905199285.1 uncultured Ruminococcus sp. | reverse complement strand
TCGGAAGATAAAATGTTTGCAATAATGGCTTTCAAAAATCTCTATCCGAAGGATTTTTCGGACTTGCAGAATGAAAGCGGCGTTGTAAAAGAAGCATTTTCCGACAAGCAAAAATTCATTTATGCTCAATCAGAAGTCCTACAGCACAAGATCGAGCATGCCGAAGAATTGCTCAAAAAAGTTCATTCGGACGTATTGCAAAATAGCAATGAAGTGAAATTTTCTATGCTTATTTCCCTCGCTGGAAGCAATCAAATCGTCACCCGTATTTACTCATATTCATCTTCCTTTGATGTTGACTACAGCAGAATTATGACCGACTCATTTGATTTGCTTGCTCTCAAAAAAGTCAAACAATGCCGCATAGAATGTCGTCAGATTTTTTCACATTCTTATTATACCGATCGTTCCGAAAAAGAAATTGATGATTTGTCCTCGCTGGTGTCAAATTATGTTGATAGATGGCAAGCATTCCACGAAGCGGAAGCACAAGGTTACGAAAAGCTCAAATCTGATATTGAAACCTGCAAATTGCAACAAAAAAATCTTTCGAAACAGTCTTTAAAAAATTTGATAAACTACTACTCAGCAACCGATGTCCTGTCTTCTCAAGTTTGCGATAACAAGTTACTTGTGTTTTTGCTTCGCCGTGGTTATATTGATGAAGAATACACTAATTATATCAACTATTTTAAAGGAACAAGCATTACAAAGGATGACATGAATTTCATCCTCAGCGTCAAAACTCAGACCGCCTTGCCATTCGATTATACTCTAAATAAAACTGAAATGGTTATCAATAGATTGCAGCCATATGAGTTTGAACAAAAAGAGATTCTTAATTATGCACTTTTGGAGCGGCTTTTTGACCTTCCGCAAGAATCCGAAAAGTTTGGTATACTTTTTTCCCAATTTCACAACGGAAGTGACTTCTGTTGGAACTTCATTGATTCTTTCATCGATATCACAAAGCATTTAGATGTTTTTGTGCAGTCCCTGGCATCTTCATGGAAAGGTATTTGGCTATATATATTTAACAAGTCTGAGCTTTCCTATAAAAGAAAAATTAGAT
>CAJKFZ010000424.1 GCA_905199285.1 uncultured Ruminococcus sp. | reverse complement strand
AATATTTGTAGATTCCTGCAACAATATAGGTGAAGTATATGCGAAGAAAAAACGATACGGATAAGATGTTAATTATGGTGGCGATTGCCGGTGTCGTATTGCTTACTTTGACAGCTATTTCAAATAGTGCATGCGCCGTTTATTTCTGTCAGCCGAGCGAGCCGGCTGTCTTATACAATTTTATTAAAGGGAGGAGGAAATACAATGAAAAAGATTAGCAAACGATTCAGATAACGATGGACTTTCCGATGGTGATGAAGTAAAAAATTACGGAACAAATCCACTTGTTGCTGATACTGACGGCGATGGTCTTGAAGATGGTGATGAAATCATTCTTGGTACAGATCCGCTGGTACAGGACACTGACGGTGATGGTGTTATTGACAGCAAGGAGAAGTTTCAGCAGTCATTCACGCACAAGGTCAAGAATGAAGACTGTGCCGTTACAGAAGTTGTTGTAGACATGGAGTGCACAGGAAATATTAATCGCACTACAACTATTGAAAGCATTATGGGCGTTGATTATCTGTGTTCCGAGGTGGTAGGACTTGTCGGCGAGCCGTTTGAGATTGAAACAACATCTGAGTTTGATACCGCAACTCTGACATTCTTTATCGACAAGAGCAAATTAGGTGAAACAGAGTTTGACAATCTTCTTTTCCTGTGGTATAATGAGGAAGACGATGAATTTGTTGAACTGGAGACTGTTCTTGATGAGGAGAACTCTACTGCCAGCATTGTGACAACACATTTTAGCAAATATATGATCGTTGATAGCTTAGCATGGTTTAACGCATGGAGAAATGCTCCGGATTATAGAAACGGCGAAGAATATTCGGCTGTTGACACGATAATTACAATTGACCTTTCGCAAAGCATGACTTTTTCGCGTATTTCTCAGGTTGTAAAAGCGGCTCAGAATTATATCAGACCGTATTGCTATTGTCACATTTAATAATAGTGCAGTTACTCGTCAGGGATTGACAGGTGATAAGGAACTTTTATTATCAGCACTGAAAGGTTTGAAAGGTACGGGTGGGACTTACTATAACCAGGCAGTAAAACAAACTATTGATGCTTTTGATATGAACAGCTCCAACACCAAGATAGCAATTTTTATGTCTGACGGAGAG
>CAJKFZ010000423.1 GCA_905199285.1 uncultured Ruminococcus sp. | reverse complement strand
GGAAGATCTTTATCGTAAACTTCCTGCATTTCTTCCTCTTTGGTATAGAGTAGAGTCTGGGGTTTTCTTATTGCGATAAACATATCAGAAGTTATTTCTTCAGGATCAATGCCTATCTTTTCAGCAAATTTCGTATCTTTAAGACGGAAGTATCCTCCCTTGATATGCTCACTTTCAGGAACGATCTCTCGTATATCCGTAAAAATCTCATGCTCGCCGAGAGTTTCAAGCAGCTTCTTTCCTCCGATAACTATCACTCCGTCTGCCGACTGAAGCTGCGTTGTAAGATTTGTATCAACTCCTCTGCCGTAATTTCCAAATTCATTATCTGTAACCGGAATATAATATACCGAAGCAAGAACCTTTCCGTTTCCATTGAAATCATCGGTAAAGCTCTCGATATATTCCTGCAAGTTCGACTCTTCTCCGACTGCGTAATTATCGCAGATGACAAGTACGATTATATCCGGATTCGGTTTCGTTACAAGATCGTGTATAAGAAAAACTGCAATTGCTGCAAAAAGAATTCCTATTCCAAGCCACCATTTATTATGATAAATAAAATTCGTAAACTTTTTCCATGGCGACAAAATTACAGCAGCTTCATGCTCTTCGGGTATGATCTCGCTTTCCTCAATAATTCCCTGTTTTAAGCGGATAAGCTCTTTTTTCTCTTCAAGAATTTTTCTTTCATATGCTTCCTGTTTTCTCTTTTCACGTTCTTCCAACTTGCGTTCAAGTTCCGCCTGCTGACGTGCCTGTTCCTCAAGCTGTTTTTGACGTATCTCTTTATTAACCTCGAAAACACTCTTTTTTATATCCAGCTTTTCATCCGGACTGTCATCTGCCGGAGCATTCTTTTCTGTAATTTTCTCTGACTCTGCGGATTCCCCATAATTCAGATTTTTTTCCTTTTTCATAAGTTACTCCTCTGCATATTTATCCATTCTTCCATATCGGGCATTGTGCCGGATGTAAGCGATAACGCTTCGGTATAATACCTCAGAATCAATGTCGCATCAATTCCGTCAACTGTTTCGTCGTCATTAACATTAGCTGCAAGTTTCTGACTATCGCTGAAAGTTCCCGATTCTCCTGATATTACAAGCGTATATTCACGAAGAACAAGAGTTGCATCAATGCCGTCGACTACTCCGTCCAAATTCACATCGCCGAGTTTAAATTTGTTATAGTAATTTTCAATAGGTTCAAATTTATAATTATAATTTTCCGCATAGGTCTGAGCAGTTGAATTCTCAAAACCATAGATCGTTCCGGTAAAAAACTCATTTGCCAGAAAATTACTGCTTATAGTAGCGCACGAATCAT
>CAJKFZ010000422.1 GCA_905199285.1 uncultured Ruminococcus sp. | reverse complement strand
TCCAATTAGGATTAGTAAGTTTATTTTTAACTCCGTTTATAGTAAGCGAAATATCCTTTTGCTGTGAACGGTTTCCAATTCTGTTATCGGCTTTTGCAAGAATAATAATAAACTTATCCTTAACAGGCTCTTCAAGTCCGACCGAAAGATTAAACTGATCGTCCGCTTTGATCGTATACGTTCCATTTGCATAAGTTATGTTCGGATCATTCATAAGCTCGGTCATATCAGCTTCGATCGGTTCTGTCAGATGAGGGATTATCCCCTCTGCATTTTTTTCCGGAACGATTATATTTTCAAGAAGAGCTTCTGCTTTAAGCTCATCGGAAAGTGCATAAAAATCATCTTCACTCATCAAGTCAGAAGAAGCATACCCCAGAGGCAGAGCATAATTATTCTTGAAAATAGTATATTTTCCTGAATCTGAAACGATATCCTCTCCATACATCCTCATATCTGCCGGAGCTATTCTGTAACGGCATCCCATCAAAGAGTTAAAAACAACACTATAAGGCTGATTCTGAACAGCAGTGTTCCTTACACGGTTTTCGCTGAGAGAATGTTTCAGTCTGAACTCTCTGAAGTAAGGATTATTAACAGACGAATACGAATTTGTTGAAAGATACTCCATGCTGAAAATACGATTGACATAAATATCATCCGGAATACAGTCAGAAAAACGGTAAAGTTCCGTATCGGAATCAAGAACTCTGGCAACTTCATTTTTTGTTTCATTTTTATAAAAATCTTTAATCTGAGAGCTTTCTATAAAATTATCTCCGCATCCTATTGAAATGCAGATAATCAATGACACGGCAATGCAGTAATATTGAAGCAGATATTCTTTTTTCTTCTTCAAAACAAAGATCATTAATGCAATTACGATTACACATTCGCATATATAAATCGGAATAAAATATTTCTTAGTAGTTATATAAAAAATTGATATTCCTATCATCACTGCATAAATTATCAGCGATATCTTTATATCTTTTTTTATAAGCTTTTCAGATGACAAAAAAGCTCCGCATATAAGAAGCATTACCGGCATAAGCGGAATAAAAACCTTTCCGTCAATATACATTCCGGCATTGAGAGTATAATTTATCATTGGAAAAACAGCGCAGCACAGAAGCGATGCTGAAAGAAATTTATCCTGTATCCTGCCATTTTTCAAAAGATAAATTGCTCCGATAACTCCCACAGCAGTAAATCCGAGAGAATATCCGCTGTAAAGTATAGTTGTAAAATTTATCTGCGGAATAAGCATCTTCCAGAGAGCGGATTTCTGATTTGTTTTATCTCTTCCCGAAAGTATTGCGGAAAGGGTCGGGAGCAAAAAATGCGCTGAAATAAGACATCCCAAAG
>CAJKFZ010000421.1 GCA_905199285.1 uncultured Ruminococcus sp. | reverse complement strand
CTTTATGTTCAGTTGCAGCTGTATTCGGTGCAGCGGCATATTCGCTTAACGCAAATGCTACAACTATTGAAGACGTTATGGCAGAAGCCCGTTATTGGGGATATCCTGAAAGTACGATTCAGGATGCTTACAATTATTATCTTCAAAGTCCTGAATCATATCATGAAGAAGAATTTGATATGGCGATAAAATATCTTAGAGATGCAGGAAAAAATTTAGTAACAACAAATTCGCAGCAGCACGATAAGATTGTTGGAACAACTACGACCACTACAACAACATCTGATACATCGCAAACAAATAATTCCGGAAGCACTTCCACTAAACCTAATACCGGAAACAATGATACACCGATTTCGTCAAACATGATTACTTTGACCATGCCGGACGGAACAAAATTTGACCGTATAAGCAAAGATGACTTCATCAAGCTAAGCTACGATGAAAAAATGGCATATATTAGTTCATTTACTCCCGATCAGCAGCAGGTTATTATTGATAATCTTTCTCCGGAGGAGCGCAGAAGTATTCTCAAACAGCTTCCGGTCGATCAAAAGGTTGACGTTGTAAATGGCCTTTCAGACGCCATGAAAACAATGGGTTTAAATATTTCCATCGAGGAAGTCAGCGATGATTCTCTTGAGCTTTCTATGAGAAATGAAAGCGGAGAACTTGTAAGTGTTTCAAATGCCGTTACCCTTGTTGAAGAAACAGGTTACGACAGAAGAAAAATTTTTGCTGTCGCCGGAGCATTATTCGCAGTTTCTGCTATAGGCTTGTATATTTTAATGCATCAAACGTTTAACCGCAAAGAAATCGGGGAGGAAAATGAATAATACTAAAAAAAATACAGGAAACAATATCCTTATACATGCCGTTACACCGTTGATTGTTCTGGCATTTTGTATTGGAATAATTATGATCGCTCTTATAAAGCCGTCTGATAAGCTGAAAGTTTATAAAAATCTTATTTTCATGGATGATTTAAAAATGGATCCAGATGATGCCAATATCGGACTTATAATCAAGGATAACGAAATTACAGAAGATTATTCCGGTGAAACTTATGAAACAGGAGAAATAATTCGTCCCGTTTACGGTGAGATGTATGCTATAATGAAAAGCGACTCCTTTGAACTTGACGTTCCGGTATACTGGGGCAGCGATGTTGAGCTTTTTGAAAGAGGAGCTTGTCAGGCATCCAGTTCTGCTGTTATAGGAGACAACGGAAACACTGTCATCAGCGCTCATGTTGATACTTTCTTTTCAGATCTGGAGGAACTGAAAGAGGGGGACAGTATCATTCTTTTAACCAATTACGGCAAGTTCACTTATACTGTTAAAGAGCTTATTTCCTTTAAGAGCAACAATAATA
>CAJKFZ010000420.1 GCA_905199285.1 uncultured Ruminococcus sp. | reverse complement strand
TGAAAGATGCGGAGTATCTCCGTTCGATAGGTTTCCCAATAGTAGGTGATTAAAAATGGCTGAAATAATTATTGACATCACTGAGCTGGAGCAAGGAACTATCGGCAATAGCGGAAATGATACGAGCAGCACCCGTGTCAGAAGTCCCGGATATTTTACTCTTCCAGAAAGTACGGACGAAATCAAGGTTTCTATCATTTCAGAAGCGGTCAACGGAAAAACGGTTTATACAAATATAATGGGTTACGGAAGCAGTGGAAATCTTGTAAATGATTACGGCTGGAAGTCCAGCGGAACGGCTGTAACCTTATCGCAGGAAGTGACTTCGTTTAGCAATGTGGAGGATAGAAGATGATGCAAATAAAAAATCCCCTTTTAATAAGCTGTTCTTAAACGTTGATTTATTAGGCACATTTGCAAATGCAAAAGATCTTCAGGGAGTATCAATTCCCAAATCAGTCAAAAAAATCGGAAGATACTCATTTGCAAACACTCAGCTAAAATCGGTGACGATTGCAAAAGACTGCGAGTATTACGACACATCTTTTCCTAAAGCATGTAAGATCAATTTTTATCCATAAGAAAGGAGTTTAATATGATAACATTGAATAATTATGGCGACAATGCTAACAGAATGGATTCGTTATTCTGGGGACTTTCGACCGATACAAAACCTACTAAAAACTTTACAAAATCAGGAAGTAACGCAAGCGTTCCAATAGAAAACGGCTCTATTTTAATTGAAATGGACACAAAGAAAGTGTTTGTTTACGATCGAGAAAACGCAATTTGGCGTGAATTTGTATAAGGAGGTACAATATGGCTCTTGATAAATTAGCTTTAATTATGTCACTTTTAAACAAGGACAGCGGTGGAAATAACTCAAAACCTATTGATAGTCAGGTAAACAGCGAGTCTGAAAATCCGGTGCAGAACAAAGCAATATATGATTTTGTGAATAGTTCTGTTGCAAACAATACCGCATATTTCAAAGGAATATTTGACGAGTTGACTGAGCTTGAATCAATTGCTGATGCAACCAACAACGATTATGCTTTTGTAATTAGCGTTGATTCTAACGGCAATACCGTTTACAACCGTTACAAGTACAGTGATAACAAGTGGATATTTGAATATGCCTTGAATAACAGCTCTTTTACAGCTAATCAGTGGAACACTATTAATAGCGGCATAACATATGCGGATATACAAAGACTGGAAGCTGAAAAAGTGAATAAGATCACTGGGAAAGGTCTTAGTACAGAGGATTTTACAACGGCTGAAAAGAAAAAACTCTCCACCCTCGAAAACTACAACGACAGCGAGGTAAAATCACAAACCGCCCTGAACCGCAGCACATTGGGATATCAGAGGAAGAATCTGCTGAAAAATACGGC
>CAJKFZ010000419.1 GCA_905199285.1 uncultured Ruminococcus sp. | reverse complement strand
ATTATACGGTCTTTCTGAAAAATATTCAATATATAAGAAAAACAACGGCTACCGTGATCTTGATAAGCTTACAGCTGAAGATCTTGAAAAAAATATGGGAAAATGTCTTGATAAAAAAGTCGGAAATGAGCAGATATGGCTTATGGCTCACAATCCCCTTTTCGGAGAAGAATATGCCGAATGGGGCGCAGACATTACTTTCAGCGGACACGTTCACGGCGGAATCATAAGTTTTTTCGGTAAAGGAATACTTTCTCCGGAGAGAAAATTTTTCCCGAAATATTCAAAAGGAGTTTATACTATCAGTAAAATGAAACTTCTTGTATCAGGAGGACTCGGAAAACTGAGATTGTTCAATCCGCCGGAAATTGTTATATATTATATGTAATGTCGTTAACTTGAGCGGGGACAGAGTCCCAGCTTAAGCTGACGGCAGTACATAAAATTAAGTACAATTATGAAAAGAATGCGAAAAGGATGAGCATTACTCCGCCTACCCATGAAAAATCGTGCCGGAGCGAGGCGACTTTTCTTCCAGTAAGGTTTCCGACAAAAATTGCCAGAAATCCGCACAAAAATGCAAAAACGGACGTTATAAAAGGTCTTATATCTTCAAAGCCGCTGCTGAGTCCCATTGCTGCCGAATCAAAAGAGCTTGCAAGTGCGAGCGCAGCAGCTTCGACGGCGGAAAGAATTTTTGAATTATCGAAATCCGCAGCAGTTTCATCAAGGTAAAGCTTTACGACAATAGGATTTTTGCCCATTTTAAGGGACAACTCTCCCCTTTCCGAAATACGGCGGATAAGAGTTCTTATAAGGCTTTTCATGATCGTAAGAAGTCCTATAAAAATAAGGACGCCAATGCCTGCAATTCGGCATATATCAACAGGAATAAAGCTTCCTAAAAGCTCGGAAAATTTCAGTGAAATACCAAGAACAGCGGCTCCGATAAGGTTGATTATGGCTGCTGAAAAAGCTGGAATGCGTATTCCGCTGTTGCAGTATGCCGCCGCAGCAAGGTATGTATCTATACTAACTATAAAGGCAAGGAAAATTTCTCTCTGCAAGTTTACACACCTCCGATATATAGTATGATCTATACGGAAAAAGTGTGAGAGTAAATTAAGCGTTTCCGAGTGAAAAAAAATATGCCTGTCCAAATAAATTATTACCGGATTGTCATTTTTTCAGGAGAAGATGAATAATAATTTACAAAGCGGAAAACAACCGCTTTTTTAACGTAAAATGCCGTCCGGAGGCATAAACAGCACGAAAAAAGTATATAACAATTTGAAAAACATAGAGTAAATTATACAAATAGTTGTTTATTTTTTGTTTCCATTGTAATCGAATTATAACTTTTAGAAGTTATAATATAATTTGAATTAATTCTAATTTTTCTAAATT
>CAJKFZ010000418.1 GCA_905199285.1 uncultured Ruminococcus sp. | reverse complement strand
AAACTTTTCATGCTCTATCATGTCCATTATTTTGTCGAGTTTAGCCTGAGTTTCAGCGGAAGTTTTATTCTGAGATTTTAACATTTCCAGACGTTCACTTAGCTGCTGTTCCTCTTGAAATAACTTTGCAAATTCGCTGTCAAGTTTGTCCTCATCGCAGCCGCCGGAGGCTATCAGCATTACCAGATCGTTCCTTGCCTGATCGATCTCCTTCAACCTGTTTTCGATGCTAATCATTTCTTCCTGACCCTGACACTCAAGAACCGTTCCGATGTTAGCCTTGAGAATTCTTGCGATGTCGTCACGGCAGGAATAGTAATTATTTATCGCCCGAATTATCGCTTTGTGAAGCTGTTCTTCCTTGATTGTAGGCGAATCTGGGCAGTATTTTTTGCCGTATTCCAGACGGCTGATACATCGCCAGACCGCCAGTTTTACGCCATTTTTCATCCATATTTTACGTCTGTAAGGAGTACCGCAGCAGCCGCAAATCATCAGCTCCGACAGTGAGTATTTTCCGCTGTATTTTCCTTGCTCTGTCTTGGTTTTGTCGCTGATTTTACGCTTACCGGAACGCCTTGCAAGCTCCTGCTGAACCCGATTAAAAGTGTCCCTGTCGACTATCGGATCGTGGTGATCCGTCACCAGATACATGGGACGTTCGCCGTTATTTTTCATAACTTTGTGGGTTATGCAGTCAACTGTAAAGGTCTTTTGGAGCAGTGCGTCACCAACATATTTTTCATTTTTCAGAATCCTCTGTACCTCGCCTTTAGTCCAGACATTTTTGCCCAGCGCAGTCAGTCTATTCTGATCCATCAGCGATTGAGCAATATTCAGCAAAGTGTAACCGTCAAGATACAATTTAAAAATCATTCTCACCGTTTCTGCTTCTTCGGGAACTATCTCAGGCTTGCCGTCATCTCCTTTTTTATAGCCGAGGAGGTGTTTGTATTGGAACGCAACCTTGCCCTCACGATAGGCTTTTTCCTTGCCCCAGCTGACGTTTTTGCTGATGGATTCCGATTCTGCTTGAGCAAAACTGCCGTATAACGCTATCATAAATTCGCTTGTCATTGTCAGCGTGTTGATATTCTCCTTCTCAAAAATCACTCCGATTCCAAGGTCTTTTAGCTGCCTCACATATTCAAGGCAATCAACGGTATTTCGGGCAAATCGACTGATAGATTTTGTAATCACAAGGTCGATTTTCTTATTTTTACACATCCTTATCATACGGTTGAACTCAGTTCTTTTCTTTGTTTGCGTACCGCTTATTCCTTCGTCAGCAAAAACCTTCACAAGAGTCCATTCTTTTTTTCGGTTGATCAAGTCGGTGTAATAAGAAATCTGTACCTGATATGAATTCTGTTGTTCTTCCTCTGCTGTGCTGACGCGGCAGTAGGCTG
>CAJKFZ010000417.1 GCA_905199285.1 uncultured Ruminococcus sp. | reverse complement strand
CCAAGAACGATTGCAGCATATCCACGTTTTCAGTGAAAATCTTCTTGAAAATAATGTCCAGCTTTGCGGAAACTACGTCCCTTGCCATCGGTATCACCAGCTTTCATTTTTATTTATTATACCATACTTTTTATTTAATTTCAATATGTTCAGCATATTTTCTCTTTAAATTTCAACCCTCCTATAACGTGAAATTCCATCTCATTCTGACTTATGACTACAATTTTTTCTATCAGAAATTCAAATGCAGATTCGTCAAATTCTGTTATTGTATCATTTTGCTTTTCAAAGTAATCAATCAGCATTTCTATCTGATCGAGGGTTTCGTCCTCATCGTTAAGATGCGTAATTTTCTTCAGTTCCGACTGGAGTTTACTGACTTTTGAATTAAGCTCCGAAGTCTGCTCAAGGTACTTGGCATTGTCAAGAAATCCTTTTGTTTTCAGCCTTGCAAGAACGTGTGTCTGTTCCTTAAATTTAGCGATTTCTTTGTGTATTTCCATTACGTTGGAATTGCCGCTGAATCGCCGTAATTTCAAGTCCTGCAAGGCGATCTGCATTGGCACAAGTATCTGCTTGTAATTATAAAACAGTTTATTAAACAATCTTATAAACGCTGTTGTTATTCGTGTTTCTAACACTTGTTTAGCAGAGCATTTATATGATTCGGCGTCGTGTATTCTGCATATCCAGTATCTTTTATTATTTCTGCACTTTAATTTATAAGTAGCTCCGCAATTTCCACAGTAAATCTTTTTTGACATAATATGATTATATCTTATTCCTTTGAACGAGTCTTTATGTTCATACAAAAGCTGCTGAACCTTTTCAAACGTTTCTCTTGATATAATCGGTTCGTGACGTTCCGAATAGTAATATTGATTCTTCTCGCCCTTATTTACTACCTGTCTGAACGGCAGAGTGTCTGTAGTGTATTTTTTTTGAAATAATTGATCTCCGACATATTTTTCATTTGTCAGCATCTTCTTTATTGTAACAGGAGTCCAATGACAAGACTTTCCATGCTTTTGAACATTCTTTTCATTTAGTAATTTAGCTATCGCAGCCGTGCCGCTGCCGCTCAAATACCAAGCAAATATCTGCCTGACAATTTCGGCTTCGTCAGATTTTATAATTAATTCTCCATTGACAAGTTCATATCCGAAGACATCCGTACACATTTTCATTGTACCGTTTTCCATACGCTTTTTTATGCTCCACCGCATATTCTGTGAAATTGAAACCGATTCCTCCTGAGCCAGACCGCCCATAATTGTTATCATCATTTCATCGGGCATATTGGCTGTGTCGATGTTTTCTTTCTCAAAAAATATCGTAATTCCAAGCGATTTTAGTTCACGGATATTTTTTAAGCAATCCTTTGTATTTCGGGCGAAACGGCTTATTGATT
>CAJKFZ010000416.1 GCA_905199285.1 uncultured Ruminococcus sp. | reverse complement strand
AACAGAACTTGCCGTCGGATCGCCAAAGAGCGTTTCTTCTGTCAGGGACGTTCCTGTTCCTGAATTTATATGCAAAGAATTACTAAAATTTCAAGGTTATGCAAACGCATATATTCTGTCCGGCTGCGGCGCTCCCGTTGAGCCACGAACTATGCAAAATAGATTCAAGGCTGTGCTGAAGCAGTGCGGACTGCCTGACAGGAATTTTCATTCTCTCAGACATACCTATGCTACTATGTGTATTGAGAGCGGCTTTGATCCTAAGGCTTTAAGCGAGCTGCTCGGTCATGCGGACGTTTCAATTACCATGAACCGCTATGTTCATTCTTCTGCCGAAATGAAAAAAAGATATGTCAGCCGGCTTAATCTCTCCGCATGATTAAGCCGTCATATTTATCGTCAGAAAAACATTTAAACGGCGTATCTGCGCCGTTTATCGCTTCTTATTCGCATAGTTACTGATTATGCGAAAATGAAAGGCGCATATCCCGTAAATATGCGCCTTTTTAATAATTTAATAACTTTGTTCCTGAGTAGTTGACTGCTCATTTCTGATACCAAGCGACTGCTTCTTCTCCTGAATAACTCTCCGCAGCTTGCTGTCCATCATTTTTCTGCCTGATTGAAATTTATTATGATAATCATCTTCAATACAACGACTGAGATTTACAAACAAGCTGAATATGGTATTCGCAAGCATTTCGTTTTCAAACTGCTCGGTATTATCAATAAAATTTTGTACGTACTCGTTGCCTTGCTCGGCAGATAAATTCAAATATTCCATAGCTTTTTCTTTATCTTTTTCCAAGCCGTCAACGCCGAAAAAATAAAGTTTTCCTAACTTGTAACAAGAAAAAGCATCGCCGCTGTCAGCAAATTCAGTCAACAGGGGAATGCCCTTTTCAATATTCTGTTCCAGATTTTTACCACTGATATATTCAAATGCCAAGAGCCGTCTTGCGTACTTATTTCCAAGTTCAGCAGACTTCTCAAAACATTCAACTGCTTTCTGATTATCAACCGGAGTACCCAATCCTTTGAAATACATCATGCCGATCTGATACTGCACATACGGCTTTATTTTCTTAGCTTTTGGTTCAATTTGAATGAATCCCTGCAATGCTTTTTCATACAATTCAAATGATTTTTCATCGTCCTTTAAACCTGATTCTTCCATCGAGTACAGCTTACCCAAATCATAAAGAGCAAGTATGTTATTAGAGTCCGAAAGTAGTAACTTTTCAGCCTTTTGGTAATCATCGGGCATCGATTCCTTACTGAAAATCAACTTGTGAGCTTCTTTATACGAATCGCTCCACTTGATGTACAACTTATTTTGAGGAGAATTTTCAACAGTTTCATTGATTACTTCTTCCTCAATTTGTAGGGGAATATCCATATCAGGTTCAGGCATTTCAATCTCTATCTCAGGCGATTGAAAATCTATTTGCAATACAGTCTGCA
>CAJKFZ010000415.1 GCA_905199285.1 uncultured Ruminococcus sp. | reverse complement strand
ATTCAAGAAGATTTTATCAGCTGTTTCTGCCGGGGTGCTTTGCGCAATTCCTATGATTAATGGTGTTACCGTTAATGCGGAGGATGAATCTCAAAAGCTGAACACATATGTAATATACTGCGATGTTGAGGCTAATTCCGGAGTTATGTGGGCTGATCTGGAGTTTAAATTCACCGGAAATATAGAAGATTATAAGATGGAAACCAGAATTTTCGGAGGTAATATTGGAGGCGGTTGTGGTTCAAGAGGAGATGGAAAAAGTTATTTCAGTGCTTCTTTCCGAGCTGACGGTGCTATGATTTCTCCTGGAACTTTTCTTAAGACAACCATCTGGACTAATGATGAGCTTAGGAATACCATGGTCGAACTGAGAACCGTCGCATTTGATGCAAATCGTAAGTACATGGGGTTTGATAAATATACAGCTACAACATTGCTTGCAGGTGATGTTAATGGAGATGATCATGTAACGTAGCTGATGCAACCGCTGTTTTACAGGCTATTGGAAATCCTGATAAATATCCGCTCAAATATGAAGAGATGCTTGCCGCTGATGTCAATTTTGATGGCGTAGTAACAATGGAAGATGTGCGGCTTATTCAGGAGTATGAATGCGGAGCAATTGAGTATTTCGGAACGCATTAATTTATCTTTTAATTGTTTTTTTAATGAAAACCACTGCCCTTGTATTAAAGGACAGCGGTTTTCATTTGCAATGGTAACATTATCATAATGTAGCCTTTTGCGTATAATGTTTGTTTTGGTTGAGCATTTTGTACTAAATTTGAACTCATTAGCATTATTGGCACTTAAGTTTTGTTCGTCAATAAAATCTATAAGATCAGCATCTACAGTCACAGGAATATCTTTAGAATTAAAAATAAATGTAATTTTGTCATCATACAAATAAATTTTGTTCACAAACATGCTGATTAAGGCTTTTCGGTATTTGACATCATCTACATTACCATTCTTCAAAGCAGTTAAGAAAAAAACTGACTTGTTGCTCTGTGAGCCGTACCATGCCTCGTTCTTCAGTTTCAATATCTTCTAACAAACTCATCTATTTATATTATCCTTTCACGTTAATTATGTCTTGATTCCTGATTTTCAGAACTTTCTGTTTCTGAATTTTTGCTGACATCAACTGGAAGTCCATTAAGTTGAACTGCCTTACTCAGAAACATATGAATAGTTGTTGGTGTATTAAATCCCTGTTCTGTAAATAAATCATCTGCTGCTTTTTGATCTCTGCATCTACTCTAACTTGTATTGTTGCTGTTAATGCCATGGTTAAACATCCTAAAAATGATTTATTTTTATCATTGTACTACAAATATCTGCTTTTGTCAATGGAATTTACAATGCTTTATCATAAAAAATACAGTGCAGTTAATATAATAGCGATTAAAAATACTAAATTCAAAATAGCTATTGACAATATACTGATATTATGATATAATAAAATTATAATTTTATTAACTATGA
>CAJKFZ010000414.1 GCA_905199285.1 uncultured Ruminococcus sp. | reverse complement strand
ATGCACCTTGACGAGGCGACGCCGCACCTGCATATAGACTTTGTCCCGATAACACATACTGGCAGTCGTGGGCTATCTACAAGAGTGTCCATGAGTGGCGCGCTGCGTGAAATGGGCTTTGCTCCGGAAAACAAGTTCCTGACGGAATGGGTCGCATGGTCTGACAGCGAACGTGCAGTCATGGAGAAAATACTCCGTGAGCATGGTTTGTACCGTGACGATAAAAACGTTCATCGGGAGCATTGGTCGGTTGATGAGTACAAGCGGAAAAAGCAGGCGGCGCAGGAAATACGTTCCATGAACGACCACATAAATGCTCTGAAAAAGAAAAGCGATGATTCCTACACTTCTGAGGAAATCGCCGCTATCAAAAATCAGAACGATTATATGCGCAGCGAAATCACAAAGCGTGACGAGAAGATAGCGGCGCTGAGCAGGCAGGTCAACGCCGCTTTCGTTCCATACGAGATTTACTCGGACGATAAGCTGCAATACGTTGCGGACGGACTGACCCGTGCAAAAATTCCGTTCATCGAAGAAAGCCGTATGCTCTACGTTCCCGATTATGCAGTAAAGACCGCAAACGTAATAGCTGCTCATTATCAGTCTGCGAATATTGGGACGATCCGTGACAGAATTGTCCTCGACATAGACCGGCTGATTTACTCCTCTACATCTGTGGAAAATCTGTTGAGCAAGCTGAAAGAGCATGGATACGAAATCAAGCACGGCAAGTATATTGCGGTGAAAGCTCCTTTTGCGGAAAGGTTTGTTCGGCTGAAATCTCTCGGAGATGAGTATTTGCCGAAAATGCTTGAACGGCGGATTTCTCTCAACGGCACCTATGCGAGAAAGGTCAGAGAGCGCATGAGCCGCAGCAGCGAAATGGAGAAGAAAATCTGCTCCGTCATTCTTGATACAACGGTCGCTATTCAGCAGTTCAGAATTATTCCGAAAAAGACAAAGCCGCAGAAAATTTACACGTTCAGTAACGATGAGAGTCTGAACCTGCTCGTTGAGCAGCTTGCTACGATTGCCGAGTTCGGAATTGTGTCCCGTGATGGTATTTACGCAAAAGCCGAGGAACTGAAAAATAGCGTTGATGAGAAAACCAAAGAATTAAAGGCGCTGTCGAATGAAGCTCCCACTTTGAAATCCGAAATTGCACAGATTCGGTTTTACTTTGAAAACGTCCAGAACAGGCGCAGGCTGGATTCTATGGGACAGGTCAGACTAGCTGCGGCGAAAGAAGTCGTTGACAAGCATGGTATTCGTTCCGAGAGCGAAATTGCGGAGCTGGAGGAAAGGCTGAAATTACTTCCGATCTATATTCGGACAGTCCAGGACAAGCTTGCCGAGGAACAGGCATGGCTGAAAAGAATCGATCGTCTTGCGGACGTTTATGAGTGTGTGATTGAGGGAAACTATATTGATAATCTGGTTAAGGAACAAAAAGAAGCTGAACTGAAAAATCCCAGAAAAAAATAAA
>CAJKFZ010000413.1 GCA_905199285.1 uncultured Ruminococcus sp. | reverse complement strand
TGGAACATTTTTTCTTTTTTTAATTTATTGTTGTGATTTACATAAAAATGTGTTATAATAAAAATGGAACTAATGCTTCTCTCACCTGCTCATTTTTCTTTTTAGGAGTTTTTATGAAGATCAACAAAATACAACTCGCCTGCCGCAATGAAAATTTCTCAAAAACCTCGGCTAATATGTCCCCTGCAATTTTCCTCTTCACTAATCCGGCAGACGCACTCATCAACGGCAAAACCATGAACATCCAGTCAAACTGCGCAGTTTTATTCAGCGGCGGACAAATTATCCTAAAAAAATCCGGCTTAAAAAATCTCCGGTTCGACCATATAAGTTTCCGCACTTCTGCCGCAGACAGACAATATATTGCATCGCTTGAGATTCCAACAGATGTTCCCATTAAAATTGAAAACGACTTTATAATCAAGTCTGCAATAAAATCAATGAAGATACATTCCTCTGTGAAAAGCCAGTTATCAGGAGAATTTGCTGAACTTTCCATGCGTATTATTTTCATATCGCTGAGCGAAGCCTGTCACATTTATGATAAAGAAGAAACTGTTAACGTTCCTCACTTTGAAAGCTTGAAAAAACTTCGTGAACGTATTTACGAAAATCCCACCGAAACGCTTTCAATAGCGCAGATATGCTCTGATATGAATATCAGCCCGACTTATCTCCATAGACTATATTATGCTGCTTTCGGAGTAACATGCCGTCAGGACTCCATTGAAAGTCGTCTTATCTATGCAGCGGAACTTCTTGAATCTACCGATCTTACGATAAATGAAATATCAGACATATGCGGCTACGAAAATGATTCCTACTTTATGCGGCAATTCAAACAGCGCCGTGGATGCACTCCTACTGAATACAGAAAAAAGCTGAACACAGATTAATTTCTGCGTTCAGCTTTTTATTTTGAACTTCTTATTTTATATCGCCGGAAGAAATCTTAAAGCAAGCGGTTGTTTTATTCGACCAGACGTCATCGTCATAAGATACTTCAAAATCACTCCATCCGGTATTCACTTCCCATACGGCATATCCTTTAATTTTCTTTCCGGAAGCAACATCTCCGGAAACAGAATCATATCCGTCAACATCGTTCATTATCATGGTATTTTTAACATGAGAATCATCGGCATATGCCTTAAAATTCAAATAATTAAAATAATCGTCTTCGTCCGAAATATTTTCCGCTTCCAAAAAGAGAACAAGAAATTCTTTGCCTGCTTCCGGTTTATCAGTATAAAATCCGCCGCTTTCGGAAATACTGCTGTATGTCTTAGCATCCAGCAACGAAATTCTCCAGTTATCACCTTCTATGTACTGTCCTATTCCGGCATAAGCAATTTCGTTTGCTTTATCAGAACCGTTATCCGAAGATCCAATATCTCCTATTTTGGCTTTAGATTCCTCTGAACCGCATCCGGTTATAGTAAAAAGACTTGCGGCGGCTGTAACAGCCATTATTGACTGAACAAGTAATTTAGATGTTTTTTTCATAAAAACCCTCCATTA
>CAJKFZ010000412.1 GCA_905199285.1 uncultured Ruminococcus sp. | reverse complement strand
ATTATCGAACGCAAAGTACACAGCCTGCGCTTAACTGTTGCCGGAGTATATTTTTCAATAAGAAAGCTGACAAACTGTTCCGAAGGAGCCATTTCGATCAGAGAAGTAATCGCCGAGTCATTATCGGAAAGATATTTCGCTATCGCTTTACAATCCGCCGAAATGCCCTTATACGTATTCTCCGGAACATCTTTTTTATAATCGAGGTATTCACGAATTATCTGAGCGTTGTATTCCCGAACATCCATAGGGCGTCTCCTTTCTGCAATGTTTTTTTCATTTGTATTCGGGTATAATATTTATGACGGACTTTCATTTTCGCATAATCAATAACTATGCGAATAAGAAGCGATAAACGGCGCAGATACGCCGTTTAAATGTTTTTCTGACGATAAACATGACGGCTTATTTATGCGGATAGATCAAGTCGTCTAACATATCTTTTTTTCATTTCGGCAGAAGAATGAACATAGCGATTCATGGTAATTGAAACGTCCGCATGACCGAGCAGCTCGCTCAGAGCCTTTGGATCAAAGCCTTTCTCAATACACATAGTAGCATAGGTATGTCTGAGAGAATGAAAATTTCTGTCAGGCAGTCCGCACTGTTTAAGCACAGCCTTGAAACGGTTCTGCATGGTTCTCGGCTCGACGGGAGTACCGCAGCCGGACAAAATATATGCGTTAGAAATCCCTTTAAAATTCAGCAATTCCTTGCATATGAATTCGGGAATAGGAACGTCCCTGACAGAAGAAACGCTCTTTGGCGATCCGACGGCAAGTTCTGTTGTTCCGTCATCGCAGGAAATTCTCTGAATAGTTTTTGTAACGCTGACTTGCCCATTTGCAAGATCGATATCGTGCCATTTCAAAGCGCACAGCTCTCCGATACGCAGTCCGGTGTAAAGGCAAAGCAGGATTCCCATATTGGTTTTACTTTGATTGTGTATAAGATAATACTCCAGTTTTATACGTTCGTTTCTTTCAAAAACAGATTGTTCGCCGCCCCCTTTATCTATTCTTGGAAGCTTGATATTTTCAGTTGGATCGGCAAAGCCGTACTCATTGTGAGCGTAGCCGAACACCGCTTTTAATACTACGATCACATCTCTGACGGTTTTGGGAGAAAGACCTCCGCCGTTGTCTTTTCTTCCTGATACAAGCAGCTCCGACATGAATTTATTCAGCATTTGCTTGGTCAGGGCAGTGCAGCGAATTCCGCCAAATTCAGGATAAATGTGATTGTTAAGCAATCGGCGGTAGCTTGAATAGCTTGCAGTCTTGACCGTCAGTTTTTTCTCGGCAAGCCACTGCTCTGAAATTTCCCTGACAGTCATTTTGATTTTTGTTTTTTCCAAATTGACTGTTCCAGAGCGAACCTCCGCCATTTTTTCCTTGACCTCCGCAAGACTGTGACCGTAAACATAACGGTACTTTAACTTGCCGCTTTCATTGTATCCAACGGAAACACGCCCCTCGAACCGACCGTCCTTGCGCTTATAAATATTACTTCCTCTTTTAGCCATAA
>CAJKFZ010000411.1 GCA_905199285.1 uncultured Ruminococcus sp. | reverse complement strand
ATTCAGACCTTATTTCTGCCGAGACTGAAATAACAAAAATCGTTCAGGCTGCGCTTTCAGGTAATACGCTTAAAAATGAGCAGTTTGCAAATCCGTTTGAAGCTCTCACCGATGATGAACTGAAGAAGCTGATAAACGATGGATAAAAAGCTCATAAAACTCGGAGCGCAGATAGAACTTGCAAGACGTGAGTTCTTTTCTTATTGTCAGCTGAAAGCTCCGGATTTTTATAAATCGAACAGAAAGTTTCTGGTACAGCTTTGCGGTGAGTTTCAGGACTTTCTCGCATCTGATGAAACAGTAATGATCGTGAATCTCCCTCCCCGTCACGGAAAGTCCAGAACAGCAAGCTGTTTTGTCGAGTGGGTTCTCGGAAAAGATCACAATGCAAAAATCATGACAGGTTCATATAACGAAACTCTCTCGACAATGTTTTCAAAAACTGTCCGTGATACGATCTCCGAAACCAAAGTTGATAAATATAAAGCTGTGTATTCCGACGTTTTTCCCGGAACTAAAATAAAAAGAGGCGATGGAGCGATGAACCTCTGGAGCTTGGAAGATGGATATAACAACTACCTCGCCACCTCTCCTACAGGTACGGCTACCGGATTCGGCTGTTCCCTCATGATCATCGACGACCTTATAAAAAATGCTGAAGAAGCCAGTAACGAGGCTGTGAAGTCAAATCACTGGGGATGGTTCACAAATACCATGTTCTCTCGTCTTGAGGAAAATGGAAAAATTATAATCATAATGACTCGCTGGGCTTCCGACGATCTTGCCGGACGTGCTCTGGAGCATTATAAACAGGAGAATATACAAGTCCGCCACATAACGATGAAAGCTCTTACGGATGAGAAAAAGAAGATCATGCTTTGTCCCGAAATACTGTCTTACAAATCGTATCAGGCAAAAACAAAGGCTACGGGAATAGATATTGCGAGCGCAAACTATCAGCAAGAGCCGATCGATCTCAAAGGAAAGCTTTACGAAAATTTCAAAACTTACTCCGAATTACCGCCGAGCTTCGATGGAATTTACAGCTATACCGATACCGCCGATGAAGGTTCGGATTTCCTTTGCTGCATAATCTGGGGAGTTTATCAGCGTGAAGCCTACGTTCTGGACGTTTACTACACAAAAGCTCCTATGGAAATTACCGAAAGGGAAACAGCGGAAAGACACAAAAAATTTATAGTCAACAACGCTCGTATCGAGTCCAATAACGGCGGTTCAGGTTTTGCACGAAACGTGCGGAGAATTTCCGAAGAGATAGGAAATTATGCTACAGTATTTTCGTGGTTTCATCAGTCTAAAAATAAAAAAGCAAGAATACTTTCAAATTCGTCGTGGGTACAGAATCACATTTATTTTCCAATCAACTGGCGTGACAGATTCCCTGAATATTATGCTGCTATGACAAAGTATCAGCGAGAGGGAAAAAATGCTCACGATGACGCTCCGGACGCTACAACAGGAGTTGCTGAAACCATGTACAAATTAGGAGGATAGCATGAAATTCAAAATAGGAAGCAAGGTGAAAAAGATGATACAGAACTGGCTTGAAATAATGCCGGCTGC
>CAJKFZ010000410.1 GCA_905199285.1 uncultured Ruminococcus sp. | reverse complement strand
TGAATTTCAAAAAGGTGATAACAATATGTTAATTATCAGAAAATAAATTTTTATTTATACAAGTAATAAATTTCAAGAAACAAGCCCGAAAATGGTTCATACAAACCGCTTTGGGGCTAAAAATTATATATTGATATTCTGCTTGATGGGCAGACTTTTTTTATTCATCTAAAAGCTTCTCTGCGCTGGCAAGCTTAACGCAGATAACGAACAGCTCCATAGCCTTTTTAAGTTCGTCAACAGGAGGGAATGTCGGAGCGATACGGATATTTTTGTCATCCGGATCAACACCGTATGGGAAAGTAGCTCCTGCACCTGTAAGAGTAACTCCGGCTTCACTGCAAAGCTGAACGATTCTCTTTGCGCATCCGTTAGGAGCGTTAAATGAAACGAAATAGCCGCCTTCAGGGTTAGTCCATGAACCGATTCCGAGGGGAGCGATCTCCTTTTCAAGAGTCTGACAAACGATCTCGAATTTAGGAGCAATAATTGCCATATGTTTTTTCATATGCTCGCACATATTTTCAAATGTACCGAAGAATTTAACGTGACGGAGCTGATTCATTTTATCGTAGCTGATAATGCTGATTCCGAGATGTTTTTTCAGCTCTTCAACGTTTTTCTGGCTTGCACCCATAACAGCAACGCCTGCGCCTGGGAAAGTGATTTTCGATGTAGAACCGAAAATATAAACGATATCTTCATTACCAACTTTCTTAGCCTCATCGAGAATATTAAGAATAAGCGTTGGGGATTCAGTAAGGTGGTGGATGCAGTAAGCGTTATCCCAGAATATTCTGAAATCCTTTGCAGCAGGCTTGAGAGCAGCAAAGCGCTTAACAGTTTCATCGCTGTAAGAAATTCCGTCAGGATTTGAATACTGCGGAACGCACCAGATTCCCTTTATGGAATCATCCTCAGCAACGAGTTTTTCTATCATATCCATATCCGGACCGTCAGCCGTCATAGGAATATTGATCATTTCAATTCCAAAAAATTCAGTAACCTTAAAGTGTCTGTCATAACCTGGAACAGGACAGAGGAACTTTACCTTTTCACACTGTGACCAAGGCTTTTCGCCGAGAACACCTTTATTAAAAGCTGTCTGAACAGCCCAGAACATAGCGTTAAGGCTTGAATTTCCGAAGATGATAACTTCGTTTTCGTTAACGCCGATCATATCGGAAAAAAGCTTTTTTGCTTCCGGAATGCCGTCGAGCAGACCATAGTTACGAACGTCGATGCCATTTTCACTCATGAAATCGCCGTCATCAAAAACACTAAGCATCTCCATGCTAAGCTCAAGCTGTTCTTTACACGGATTGCCTCTTGACATATTAAGACAAAGACCTTGCGCCTTAAAGTCATTATAGAGAGCCTCGGTTTCATTCTTAAAGCCGATGAGCTGCTCCTTATTCATTTCAGATAAATTCATTTCCGGAACCTCACCTTTCAAATTGATAAATTTATGCCAATTAAAAGTATACCATAGCTGTAGAATTTTTGCAAGTGACAATATAACAAATATTGAACAGGAAAAATGGATTTTTTTGGTGTTTTCGGCATGAAACGAGCTATATGCTTGTAAATATACGGTTATATTTACTAAAAATATGAGT
>CAJKFZ010000409.1 GCA_905199285.1 uncultured Ruminococcus sp. | reverse complement strand
GCGGAAAGCTGATTTTTACTGTTCTAATGCTCCGAAGAAAGAAGCTTGATTTTGCCTGCAAGATTTTGAGCCTGCGTAGAATTTTTACCGTATTGGATGCAGGCCTTCTGATATTGCTCGGACAGCTTTGCAATTGCAGTTTCCTGCGTAGATATTGTATTTTTCAACGTTTCAAGAGGTGTTCTTGCAGATTGATTTGCCTTACCCAGAGCAGAGGCAGCGGATTCTGCTGCGGATATTTTATTCTTATTATCCGTCAGTTCTGAATTCAGTTGATCATATTTTGACTGTAAATCCTTCGCAGCAGCGGAGTCTTTGCCTTGCTCCAGAACAACATCCGTATACTGCTTTTTTAGCGATGAAAGCTCTGATTCCTGCTGTGAAATAGTTGTTTTTAATTTTGCAGATGCAGAATTAGAGTCCGACAATTTGCCATTGTACTGCTCCATTGTATTGGAGGTTTCCGCAATTTCACGCCGGAGAGCATTAAACTGTTCCTGCGTGATCTTGCCCTGATCTAACTGGGATTGTGCCTGCTGTGCAGCTGTTTTCAGAACTTCCAATTTTTCAGAAGTACCTGCGACAGCCTGAGTTAATAAAGATTGTTTCTGCGCCAGCAATTCCGTATTCGTAGGGTCAAGCTTCAGCAGCTTTTCCACGTCTTTCAGCTGACTTTGTGTGCCTTTGATCGTGCCGTTGACGGTTTCCAGAGCCTTATTCAGTTTGGTCGTATCTCCGCCGATCTCGACTGTGATTCCTGCGATACGGTTTGCCATGTGGTCACCTCCTGCCATTAAAATTTATCAAAGTCGTTTTGTGTAGGTTTATACGGATACTTAAAATCATCATTTTCCTTTTCTGTGAACATATCATTTACAAGACCTATCGTCAGTAGATCAAGATCGCCCATAGACAGACCGAGTTGTACACACCGCAGAAGAAAAAGCGGTGTCGTCATCGGTCTGTCAATCTGGCGATGTTTTTTTTAGATTCTGCCTGCGTTTCGATGTTCAATCTCCACAAGTCAATGAGCTGCGGCAAGACTTCATAAATCGAAAAAGTGTTGAAATTTTCAAGCCATTCATCAGGTTCAGAGGGGACACCTTCCGGGTCGGCGTGTTTTGCCATGATATACGCTACGTTCTCGAAAACTTCCAGTGATTCAATGTTCAGTGCAGACTTTTTCTTTTCATCTGAATTTTCATCTTCTGATTCTTCAACAGCAGACTGCAAAGTCGCAAAATCACGATAAATATCACGTCCAAATTTCAGACGGTAAAGCCGTGGAACAGCAGCGCTTGCCTTGAAAGGTACTTCGATTCCATCTACGAGAATATTCTTTTTAATTGCCATACCGCACCTCCATTAAGCAGTTGTTTTTGAGGATTTTGCACTCTGCACTGATGTTGCTTGTGTCAGATCTGGCATATACACAGACTTGTACCAGTTGTCATAGGTAGCTTTATCGGTCTGCTCACAGCTTCGTGCTTTTACCAGTCCGCTTGCGAGAGCAGTGGATGTCAGCGAAAGCGTTTCCGTCTTGACTTCCGTGCTTTCCTCCGTGGTGGAAGATTCCGTTTTCGGACGGCTTGCACTGCAGCAATAAAGGACATGACGAATGTGATTT
>CAJKFZ010000408.1 GCA_905199285.1 uncultured Ruminococcus sp. | reverse complement strand
GAATGCTTGAATGTAAGGCGATGAAAGATGGTTCTGTCTGGATTTGGTTTGCGAAATAGATAGGCACAGTTCAGCTCCCGATTGGATATAATTCCGATTGGGGGCTTTTTGACGGTCAAAATACGTTATTTTTAGGATACGGCTCATTATGATTTGTGATCCCAAGCAGAAAATCCACGCTAGTATCATAATAATCAGCAAGAAAAATCAGTGATTCCAGTGGAATTTCAGTGGTATGGGATTCATATCGGGAGTAGGTCTGCTGCGAACATCCTAGCAGCTTCGACATTTCAGCCTGGGACATATTATTGTCCTCACGTAGCTGACGCAATTTTAAGTTCAATTTCAACAAAATCACCTCGATATATCTGGTATATAGTTATATTAACTATTACTCAAAATATGAGTAATATAGAATAAACTTCAAATTCAATTTAACAGAAAATTTCGTAAAATTCGGTCTTTTACGAAATATGCTCAATATATGTGCTCAATTAAAATTTATTTTATTGTATCACACAAAAAGTAGAAAGTCAATAGAATTTGAAGAATTTTATAGGCAAGGAGTTAATTAAATGGAAAGATTTAATATATATAAGCGCCGAGATGGACGTTGGGAAGGACGTATTGCAAAAGGAAAAAACAGAAATGGGACACGTCAATTTCAGTATTTTTTCGGAAAAACAAGAGAAGAAACACAAAAGAAAATGGCTGAGATTCGCAGAAAATCTCAAAATGGTTGTTGTTTTCTCAGTATTACTCAATTATTCAACGAGTGGATGAGAAGCATTAAGCATCAAGTCAAAGAGTCAACGGCAGCAAATTATTTTCTTAAGGCTCAGAAACATATATTACCTGCGTTTGGCAAAATGCAGGCAGATGCGTTAGAATCGGCTGATGTTTACTCATTTATTGAATTAAAGCAACAGTCAGGCTTATCAAATCGCTATATTTCGGATATAATCATTGTTATGAAAACTTTGTTCAAATACGCTGTGCGAACGTATCATATCTTCAATCCTATGACAGATATAGAGCTTCCACGAAAAAAATCTTCCGATATCAAACTGCTTGATAGTAATGAGCAGGATAAACTGCAGCAATTTATTCATAATCATCAAAATCGTGCATCACTTGGAGTTGCATTATCAATGGCAACCGGAATAAGAATCGGAGAACTTTGTGCCTTGCAGTGGGAGGACATTGATTTTGAAAAACGTATTTTGACCGTCAGAAAAACCATCCAGCGGATTCAGACCCCACATGAAAAAAGAAAAACAAAATTGGTAATCACAGAACCTAAAAGCGAATCTTCAAAAAGAAAAATTCCGATCCCAGAGTGTGTTGTTGAATTTCTAAAAAAATTCAGAGGAAAAGCTAAAGAATTTATTGTTTCCGGCAAAAATAAGCCTTTTGAGCCAAGAACGATGCAGTATCGCTTCTCAAAAATTCTTAAAAAAGCCAATTTACCGTCAGTTCATTTTCATGCACTTAGGCATATATTTGCCTCAAACTGCATAAAACTCGGCTTTGATGTCAAATCACTTTCAGAACTTTTAGGGCACAGCTCTGTTGAAATTACGCTTAACCGCTATGTTCATTCATCTTTTGAACAGAAAAGAGAGTATATGAAAAGGTTAAATTTGGCTTTTTGAAAAAATAAAGCTTGAAATTTTAATGTTTTTATGCTAT
>CAJKFZ010000407.1 GCA_905199285.1 uncultured Ruminococcus sp. | reverse complement strand
GTGATTCCTGTCGTTGTGTCATGAAAGTGCTGCTGACTTTCAGCAGAAGCTATGCTTGCATATTTTTCCTTTACCTGTTTAATCAGTTCGTCACGTTTCATTTTTAGTCTCCTTATTTGATATAGCAATATAAAATAGGTTTCCCGAAACGCTTTGATATATACTTAATTGAAAAAACTAATCGGATGGATAATGTGATCGTTTTTAGGATCAAGACCGGAAAGCTCTTTATCGGTAAGCATCAAGCCTTTTTGAACTGAAAAGTGACCGAATCTGTTCCTCAGATTATCCATAGTGGCTTCAAGTTCTTCCTGTTTTTGAAGCTGCGAAACGTCCGGCAGCAGCGACAGCTGAACGTGATCGATCGGCTCTAAATCGCAGGCGCGAACGCTTAAACTTCTTATTGGCTTGCCGTTGGTATGCTTTTTGAAAAGTGAAAAAGCAAGCTCAAATATAGACTTTGACGTTCGATTAGGGATTTCAAGTTTGCCCTGACGTTCTATCCAATTTAGCTCGTTATCACGGATTCCAATCTGAACAGTGCGGCAGATAAAACCGTACTCCCGAAGTCTTGCGGAAACGCTTTCGCTTAACACCATAAGTGTGATCTTTATATCCTCGTCGGAAATTAGATCTCGTGGAGCAGTCGTGCTGTTGCCCACCGTTTTTATCATGGATTTTGCGCCGATATTCGTTACGGGAGAAGTATCGAGTCCGTTTGCAAACTGCCAGAGCACTATTCCCATTTTCCCAAGCCAAAAACGAAGATTTTCAGGATCGGCATCGGCAAGATCGCCGATAGTAAAAATACCTTTTCGCCTGAGCTTATTGTGAGTAGCTCTGCCAACATAAAGCAGTTCTTTTACCGGCAGAGGCCAAACGATTTCCTTAAAACGCTCGCTTTCAATAACAGTGGTGGCGTCCGGCTTTTTCATGTCGGAACCAAGTTTTGCAAAAATCTTATTAAAAGAAACTCCGACGGAAACGGATACTCCCAATTCAGATTTAACTCTCCTGCGAATTTCGTTTGCGATTTCCTCACCGGAACCAAAAAGTAAAGAGCTGCCCGTAACGTCAAGCCAGCATTCGTCAAGACCGTAAGGCTCGACTTTATCGGTATATTCGGCATAGATCTCACGCACAAGCTTGGAATGCTTCATGTACAGATCATAGTGCGGAGGGACAAATATAATATCGGGACACTTCTGCTTCGCCATCCACATGGGATCGCCGGTTTTTACGTCATGAGATTTTGCTTCATAATTTTTAGCGAGAACGATACCATGACGTGCTTCAGGGTCTCCGAGAACTGCAAGCGGCTTTCCTCTGTATTCGGGATGATAAAGGCATTCCACGGAGGCGTAAAAATTATTTAAATCAGAATGAAGTATTACTCGTTCTTTCATTGGCGCACCTCGTAAAACGACTGTTTTACTTAGTGTACCGTAATTATTTTGAAAAGCAGTAATTTATGGAAACTTCTACAAATATAGGTGTGTCAATTTAATTGACACACCTTTTCCGTCAATTGATGAAAGGGGTTTTTGACAATTTTCGAGTGAATTTAATGATAATATATGATTATTATAACATATTTTTTGTAAATGTAAAGAATTTTTGAAAAAATAATTCTGAAATAGGGTTAAAAAGCAGATTTTCAAGCTTTTAAACCGTCATATTTCAGTCGGAACAGGAGTATTATATGGC
>CAJKFZ010000406.1 GCA_905199285.1 uncultured Ruminococcus sp. | reverse complement strand
TAGGAAGCAAGGTGAAAAAGATGATACAGAACTGGCTTGAAATAATGCCGGCTGCTGATCAGACGATAGTGATTCAGGAGAAACTGCCACGGGAGCTTGAAACGCTGCGTTCGCAGATCTGGTATCGTGGAGACGCTTCCGAGCTACACCAGTTTTTCAGACAGCTTCCGTTTAACAGCGGAAGTTTCTGGTCGTGCGCTCCGAATACAAATAAGGTCAGAAAGATTCACAGCGGAATTCCTGCGGTTATCGTTGACACTCTTGCATATATCGTCAAATCAGACCTCGACAAAGTTAAAACAGATTCAGAAGAATGGGAGGAAATTTCACAGTCAATTGATTTCCTTAATCTTACCGGAAAAGCCGTTGCAGATACTCTTGTGGACGGTGACGGAGCTTTTAAAATTTCGGTCGATACAAGTCTTTCGCCATATCCGATAGTCGAATTTGTCGGCGGTGATATGGTCGACTTTGAGATTTCGAGAGGAATTCTGGCTGCGGTTATATTCAAGACAGTTTTCACTGTTAAAAGCCGAAAATTCGTACTCCATGAACGATACGGCAGAGGCTTCATAGAAAGCCGACTTTATGACAGCAGCGGAAACGAACGTCCTCTTAGTGCTGTGCCGGAACTTTCAGAAATTCCTGAAATCGTAAAGTTTGACGGTGATCATATCATGGCTGTTCCGCTGAAATTCTACGACTCAAAGAAATATCACGGCAGGGGTAAATCCATATTTGACGGCGGCAAATCGGATTGCTTTGATGCCCTTGACGAGGTTATCTCGCAGTGGTGGGACGCTATCAGAGTCGGACAGGTTCAGAAATATATTCCCGAAGATATGATACCGATGAATCCCGAAAACGGTTCTTTGATGTCTGTAAACAGCTTTGGTACAGAATTTGTTACGGTTGCCTCTGTCAGGAATGAGAATTGTACGGAACAACCGAAGATAGAAGTTATTCAACCGGAAATAAAATATGAAGCGTTTGTCAACAGCTATACCAACGCTCTGCTGATGTGCTTGCAGGGACTTGTTTCGCCTGCAACTCTGGGAATAGATGTCGGGAAAATGTCCTCTGCGGACGCTCAGAGGGAGAAGAAAGACGTTACCGGAAACACTCGCAACACGATAACAACAGCTCTTGAAAAGGCATTGCCGGAGCTTATCGAAGCTATTCTGAAAACCTATGATAATATGCTGGGAAGATCTCCGGTGAACTATAATTCGTCCGTGGATTTCGGCGAGTACGGTGCGCCTGATTTCGACAGCCGTGTTGAAACTGTCGGCAAGGCTGGTACATACGGCGTGATGTCGGTTGAAACGCAGGTTGAAGAGCTGTGGGGAAGTTCCAAAGACAAAGAATGGAAAGAGGATGAAGTGCAGCGTATCAAATCCGAAAAGGGACTCCTTACAGTTGAAGAGCCGTCCGTAGGAGGCAATCCGTAATGCTTGGATTCAGCGATATAGCGAAAATTTTTGAGGAAATCGAACTTCGTCTGATACGTTCTCTTAAACGGAATATCGGTCGGCATAAGCAGGAAGAACAGCAGGAAGGCTTTGAATGGAGTGCATGGCAGGCAGAGAAGCTGCGGAACATCAATAAATTCCGCCGTGAATGCTCCGCTATTATGAGCGAATATACCGACGTTATCGACAGCGAAACACGTCAGCTCATGGAGGAGCAGTTCAAGGAAGGCGTGAACGGT
>CAJKFZ010000405.1 GCA_905199285.1 uncultured Ruminococcus sp. | reverse complement strand
CGTAGCTACGGGCTTTGAGGGGTATACAGCTATTTAGTATCACCAATATGGTGCGGATAACAGGAGTTGAACCTGCACCGAGTTGCCCCGACTGGCACCTGAAGCCAGCGCGTCTGCCTATTCCGCCATATCCGCACATATTATGAATCCGAAATTTTTACTCGGTTCAGATTCTTTGACCGAGGTGGACTTTCACAAGTTGCTCCACAAAATAAGCTCAGATAAACAGCGAAATCATTTTTACACAGACGTAACGCTACCTGAAGCTAGCGCGTCTGCCTATTCCGCCACACCTGCATTATTACGAATCCGAAATTTTTACTCGGCTCAGATTCTTTGACCGAGGTGTACTTTTACAAGTTGCTCCACAAAATATGCTGAGATGAACAGCAGAATTAATTCTACACAAACGTAACACTACCTGAAGCCAGCGCGTCTGCCTATTCCGCCATATCCACACATTACATTATTTATTATATCACCTTTTTGGGATTATGTCAATAGGCATGATTGAAATTTAAAATAATTATCAAAATCTGAAGTCATCGTAATCCTCTTTGATGAAGCGATGATAGGTTATGTGACAGCTTCCGTCGATTTCCTCATCGATAGTAAGGCAATACCTGTAATCATCCGGAGCATTATCGGTGAAATAGACAAGATACTGAAATTCGTCACTTTTTATTGTGTTAACTGAAACATTATCGGAAAACTTATGGAAAACGTTCAGAATTTCATCCAGAGAACTTCTTTTTCGGATTGCTTCGATGAATTCAGAAATAAACTCTCCACCGCTATAATCTTTGTGAACAAATTGAGTCCCTTTAACCGGAATGACAGCACAGAAGCCATTTTTAATAGTTCTGAATTCAACTGAACCAAGTTCCGGTTCAGCATAGCGTGAAAAATCACCAAGAGCTTTTTTCATTTGAGCTTGATCAAGAGCCGTTCCAATAAGGTGATTGAGGGAATTAAGAGTATAATTAAGACTCATAGGTCTTCCTTCATATCCGAGTTTTATCTGGGCTTCATAAATATTATCGCAAAGATTTTTTTTAAGACGTTCAAAGTTCATTTCAAAACCTCCGATTTAATTGATTTTGTCGTTCATATCAGATATGACCTCTTAATTTTTAAGCTGTCATATCTGATACAGGCGGGGCAGGGGATTATTTGCAATGTTGTTTTAAACCGCCTTTGAAATAATTCCGAAATAAAGCAAAACAAGTGCGCCGAGGATAATTCTGTACCAACCGAATACCTTGAAATCATGTTTCTTGATATAGTCCATGAGGAATTTTATAACTGCAACAGATACCACGAATGATACTATCATTCCAACTGCAAGAACGCCAATTTCAGTTCCTGTAAAATCCGTTCCGAAGCTAAGAAGCTCAAGCAGACTTGCTCCGAACATGACCGGAATAGCAAGATAGAATGTAAATTCAGCAGCAACAGGTCTTGCAACACCGATAAGGAGCGCACCGACTATTGTTGCACCTGAACGTGAAGTTCCGGGGAAAAGTGCAGCAATAAGCTGGAAAATACCTATAATGAAAGCGGCTTTATATGTAAGCTCGTCTATTGTGTTCACTTTAGAGGTTCTTGTTTTATTTCCGTTTTCGATAACGATAAATGCGATACCAAATATAATAAGCGCTGCAGCAATAACGAAAGGATTGTAGAAATGTTCTTTTATCCAGTCATTGAATAAAGCTCCGACGACGGCAGCAGGAATACAGGCGGCAACAGCTTT
>CAJKFZ010000404.1 GCA_905199285.1 uncultured Ruminococcus sp. | reverse complement strand
TATAGTATTTTTTAATAATTGAGAATATGTCCCATTTTGTCTTTTTTGGTTTTAAGATAGAAAAGGTCATAAGGTGTGGCGTCCATCTGAATCGGGACACGCTCTTTTATTTCGAGTCCGAAACCGCTCAGACCGTAAACTTTGTCCGGATTGTTTGTGAGAAGGCGGAGCGTTTTGCAGCCAAGCTCACGAAGTATCTGTGCGCCGATATAATATTCACGCAGATCGCCTGCAAAACCGAGAGCAAGATTTGCTTCAAGAGTATCCATTCCCTGATCCTGAAGCTCATATGCACGAAGTTTGTTGATAAGACCTATTCCACGTCCTTCTTGTCTCATATAGAGGAGGATTCCTCGTCCCTCTTGCTCTATCTGAGTCATAGCGGCAGCAAACTGCTGTCCGCAGTCGCATTTCAAAGAGCCGAAAGCGTCTCCGGTAAGGCATTCGGAATGAACACGGCAGAGTATGTCGTTTCCGTCACCGATATCGCCTTTAACAAGAGCGACGTGATGTTCACCGTTAAGTTTATTTATAAATCCTATAGCACGGAAATCGCCGTATTTCGTAGGAAGCTTTGTATCGGCAACACATTCAACAAGTTTATCATGACACTTTCTGTAGTCCTTTATTGCCTGTATGGTAGTGAATTTCATTCCCCATTCCTTAGCTTTTTCCTGAAGTTCTCCGGCACGCATCATAGTACCGTCATCACGCATTATTTCGCAGCAAAGACCGCATTCCTCAAGTCCGGCAAGACGCATAAGGTCAACAGTAGCCTCCGTATGACCGTCACGTTCCAGCACACCGTTTTTCTTTGCTGTAAGAGGAAACATATGCCCCGGTCTGCGGAAATCCTCAGGCTTGGAATCAGGAGATACGACAGCTCTTGCTGTAAATCCACGTTCCTCGGCAGAAATACCGGTAGTCGTATCAACGTGATCTATAGAAACTGTGAAAGCTGTGCAGTGATTATCCGTATTCTGATCAACCATTTGCGGCAGATAAAGCTTGCGACAAATTTCTTCGCTCATAGGCATACAGATAAGCCCCTTGGCATTTACAGCCATACAATTTACATTTTCCGTTGTAGCGAACTGTGCGGCGCAAATCATATCACCCTCGTTCTCTCTGCTTTCATCGTCGGTAACGAGAACTATTTCGCCGTTTCTCAGGGCTTCGAGAGTTTCTTCAACTGAATTATACTGAAACATAAATACCTCCGTTAAAAACCGTTTTTTGCAAGAAAATCCATAGTTATTCTGCTTTTCTCTGATTTTTTTTCATCAGGATTCAAAAATTTCTCAACATATTTCCCAATTATATCATTTTCAAGATTGACCGTATCACCTGTTTTTTTAGAATTAAGAACAGTTTGTGCAGCTGTATGCGGGATTATGGAAACGTTGAAATCATTAGCTGTTACCTTTGCAACTGTAAGACTTATACCGTCAATGGCGATCGAGCCTTTTTCGACAATATACCGCAGTATTTCGGAATCTGTATTTATCGTATACCATAAAGCGATACCGTCATGTTTTACAGAAGATATGACTCCTGTTCCGTCTATATGACCGCTTACGATATGACCTCCGAAACGTCCCTGCGCCGACATTGCTCTTTCCAGATTAACAGGACTTCCGTTTTTTAGTGAACCAAGAGAAGAACGGCTGAGTGTTTCATTCATAACGTCTGCCTGAAAATAATTTCCGGTAAGGTCGGTAACAGTAAGGCAAACTCCGTTTACAGCAATACTATCACCGATGTGAG
>CAJKFZ010000403.1 GCA_905199285.1 uncultured Ruminococcus sp. | reverse complement strand
AATAAAGCCCGAAATCGGTTCAATCCAACCTTTTTCGGGCTAAAAATTTATAACTTATGCAGAAGATCTATGTTAATTTATTCTGCAATACCATAAGTATTTCTGTACTCAAGCATTTTATCGAGATATTCCTTACCGGGAACTATATCGTTTTTAATAGCGTCAATTATATCAACCATGGTGACGATAGGATAAACCGTAACTCCGAAATCACGTTTTACTTCCTGAACGGCTGAAAGCTCACTTGTACCTTTTTCCATGCGGTCAACAGTGATTACCATACCGGTTACGTCAACATCAGCAGCAGACTTTAACTTGGGCATAGACTCACGTAGAGCCTTTCCGGAAGTCATAACATCGTCAATAATAACGACTTTTTCACCGTCCGTAAGAGTTTTTCCAACGAACATACCGCCCTCACCGTGATCCTTTGCCTCCTTGCGATCGAAACAGTAGGAAACATCGATTCCGAACTTATTGCTAAGAGCTACAACAGCCGAAACAGCAAGAGGGATCCCCTTGTAAGCAGGACCGAAAAGAGTTTCAACCGGAATGTTGTTTTCATGTATGCATTCAGCGTAATATTCGCCAAGTTTAGCGAGCTGAACGCCGGTCTTGTAATTTCCGCAGTTGATGAAATAAGGAGCCTTTCTGCCGCTTTTAAGCGTAAATTCACCGAATGTAAGAACTCCGCAGTCAACCATAAATCTGATAAAACTTTCTTTGTAAGTCATTTTTAATTTACCTCCGTTTAGTATATAAACTCATTTCGTTTCAAAAACAAATCCGCAATCCGGACAGCGTGGATAATCAATATCCATTTCAGTATCACATTCAGGACATTTTTTCGTCGGAAGCTTGTCAATAGACGTATCAAGATCGGCTTTAAATCTTCCGGCGAAATTAACGGGTTTTGTATACCGAAAAAATCCGGCAAGCGTTCCGCATTCAGTACAGTAAAACCCAAGAGTTTTGTCGAGTGGAGTTTCACAGAGCTTTACACCATCCTGATAGAATGCGGCAACAGGATAGGCACGATAAAATCCTTTATCGACGCTCCTCTGCTCCATTCTGAATTCACCGCTTATCATAGGTTTGCCGCAAATACCGCAAATCATTTTAATTCGCCTCCTGAAAACCCCAGAAATTGGTATTAAAAATCCATAATTCTATTATATCTCATTTTTGATAAAATTGCAAGGGCAACATCGCACAAAGATTGTGTGGCAGATGCGCAGTCAGATTTTTCGTCAGATTGCATAAATTCGACGCAGCAATACTGTTGTATTGCAAGGAAAATTTGTGTGATATGACGGAAAATATGCAAGCAGATGACGTGCAAAGCCGTCAGGCGTGCTTTGTGCAGTGTTGCCCAAGAGATAATCATAAAGATTGCAACAAGTTCTGTATCGCAATTCAGACTGTAAGTTCAATTTGATTTCCCTCAAAACCGATCACAGCGCTTTCATAACATCCGTCACCAGTGGTTCGTGGAGCGCTAATTACCTCGTAACCGTCTTCTAACAGCTTTGCGGTTAATCGGTCAACTTTTTCTGCACTTCCTAAACTGAATGCAATGTGAATATAACCGGTTCGGTTGACGTCTTTTTTGTAGTCAAGCATATTAGGTTTATTCATTATTTCCAATCTTGTTCCATCGTCAAATGATAGGAAATAAGAACGGAAGTCAGTTTTTAAATTATGGTATTCATTATTTGATGTTGCATCAAAATATTTTATAAAAAATTCTTTGGCGGATTCTAAATCGTTCACAT
>CAJKFZ010000402.1 GCA_905199285.1 uncultured Ruminococcus sp. | reverse complement strand
CTTTAAGAAGTTTTTGTTACAAAATAAATGAGATACGCATTATAAGCTGTCTGAACGGAGCATGGAGCTGTGAAAGTTATCCGTACACAGAAAAAAACAAACATATTGGAGATTTCTTGAAATCAGTTGACAGCATTCTTCGTGAGCGTTTCGGTTATAGTAAAAAATTGAAGTGTGATGACGTTTCAAAAATTGTAGTTTCGATCATACAGCATGAAGCGGATAAAATTATTGTCAAAAAGTCTGAAACAAAAACGAAAAAAATTGAAATTGATATTTCAAAGCTTGAAGATATACGCAAAGCTTCTGAAATAACTCGTGATAAACTGATAGTTGAGGAAGTATACGAATCAGAAGAAATCCCTGAGATGACTACTCACGAAAACTCCGCTATGGATGATACTCCGCTTAACACATCGGAATATGAGTTTCTTAAAACGCTCATTTACGGCGGAGATTGGAGAAAAGTCGCAGAATCGGTTAAATCAATGCCGTCGATTCTGGCTGATGCTGTGAATGAAAAGCTTTTCGACTTCTTCGGCGATACTGTTATAGACTTTTCGGGTGACGTTCCCGAGCTTATTGAGGATTATATTGATGAACTGAAAGGAATGATAAAACCATGAATAGTACAAATCCTGTAAAGATACCAAAACGAATAGCTTCGGCTGTTATAAATTCGCTCAAAGGAGGAGTTGTTCCGAGGATAGGACTTCCCTATATTACGGTCGGACGTGAAACTGAAATTGACGCTTTGCTTCATGATGTCGATATTATTGAGGACGGCGGAGCTTCCTTTCGTTTTATTGTCGGCAAATACGGAAGCGGAAAAAGTTTTCTTCTTCAGACTATAAGAAGTCATGTTATGGACAAAAATTTCGTTGTGGTCGATGCCGATCTCTCGCCCGAACGCAGACTACAGGGAACTAAAGGGCAGGGACTTGCCACATATAAGGAGCTTATCAGAAATATGTCGACCAAAACACGTCCCGACGGAGGAGCGCTTACTCTTATTCTTGATAGATGGATAAGCAGCATTCAGACCGACGCTGCTTCGGAAACCGGACTCTCCCCCGATTCTCCGGAATTTTCCAAAGCTGTTGAGAAAAAAATATTCGAGGTCGTAGGTTCTCTGAGTGAAATGGTTCATGGATTTGATTTCTCTAAGCTCCTCACGATCTATTATCGCTCCTATATTGAGGGCAACGATGAAAATAAGGCCAAAGTAGTGAAATGGTTCCGAGGAGAATACGTTAATAAGACCGAAGCTAAATCCGAGCTTGGTGTTAACATTATTATTTCCGATGACGATTGGTATGAGTATATAAAGCTCTTCGCAATGTTCCTCAAAAAAGCTGGTTACAGCGGTATGCTTATTCTTATTGACGAGCTTGTTAATATTTATAAAATACCCAACAGTATTACAAGACAGTATAATTATGAGAAAATTCTGACTATGTATAACGACACTCTCCAAGGCAAAGCGAAATATCTTGGAATTATTATGGGCGGAACTCCGCAGTGTATCGAGGATACAAGGAGAGGCGTATACAGCTATGAGGCTCTTCGTTCACGTCTTGCAGAAGGCCGTTTCGGACGTGAAGGCGTTAAGGATATGCTTGCTCCGGTGATTCATCTTAGTCCTCTTAATTATGAGGAAATGCATGTGCTTACCGAAAAGCTTTCAGAAATTCATTCCGGTCTTTTTGGCTATGAACAGAAGATAACTCAGAATGACCTTATTAATTTTATTCAGGTTGAATATTCAAGAATAGGCTC
>CAJKFZ010000401.1 GCA_905199285.1 uncultured Ruminococcus sp. | reverse complement strand
GCAGCCGGCATTATTTCAAGCCAGTTCTGTATCATCTTTTTCACCTTGCTTCCTAAATTAAATTTCAAGTTTTACACTCCCAATCTGTGATTTATACGGCAGCCATGAATACTGACATGAATTTATGCAGTGATCGTGACCGTCCTCCGGCTCGTATTTATCCTCTTTCCACGAATAGATATTCATTTCGGCTATATAATTTTTGCAGGTATCAAGCACTAAAAAATCACCTGCGGCGAGCCATGATGCCTGCAAGTGAATCCTGTCGATTATTTTTGTTTTCTTGAATGCGGAAATAAAGCTGTAAATACAGCCTGTCAGACGCTTGTACTTCATGCATTCCGTGATTGTAGCCTGATCTGCGCTGTCTATGTACACATCCCTTGCAAAACCCCACAGCTTTCGGTTTGCTTCGAGGAATCTTACAAATTCGGGCGGTATATCAGACGGAGATATCGGTGTTTTCAGATCTGCATTGTTGTAAACTCTTTCGTCAAGAACAACGCACTTTCTGTCCGCCGTTATTCCGATAAAAATAAAAGCTATCGTATCCGGCGATGACTGCGAATAAGCCGTGTCCAGAGCGGCAGAAAACCGCACGAATTTCAACTCCTTCGCTTGTTTAAGAGTAATTATATTCTTATCCTGCAAATCGAATACAAGACCTGTCGCACGTCCTCTGAGACCTAAGATTTTATTCTTATACAGCTTTGTACCTTTTGGCGCAGCGGCTTTTTTCTTCTCGATATCTTCTGCTGTCAGACTGAGGTTATCTCTAAAAGAAAAGAACCAGTACCTCCAGCCAAGTACAGGTTCTTCTTTAAGCTCCTTCATGATCTCGCTTGGAACATCCGCCGCATATTTTTTATACGGTCTGGAACGGTTTACAAATTCTTTATATACCGGAAGCGAAGGATCGTCGGGATTCAGAGTAGCCATCAGATAATCATTTCTTGTTGAAATTTCTCTAACGAATTCGATGTCAGCCGTGTTGATCTCATCAATGTAAACACAGCCGAACTGCGAACCTAAAACATTCTGCCACTTGTCTTTGTTATCATAGCCGAGAACATAAATTATCTTGCCCTCGAATTTGATATGCGGAAGCTTATTGTCCTTGTCGCCGTTGCCGAAATACTGAGCATTCCTATGCAGATCAAGTATACCGTTATCCTGCTGAATGATATTTTTCTCAGCCGTTCCTGTTGTCTTGCTTGCGATGATATGCAGCTTCTTCAGGCTTGCGGATACCACACGCATAAACTTCACCCCTGCCCCAACAGTAGTCTTACCGCTTGCTGTCGTTCCTTCAAGAAAGTCCGCTGAGACGTTCTGCGTAGTGTTGATGAAGTCGATATATTTCCGAGAGAGAGGAAAGCTACTCTTCAAGTCCCTCACCACCAATTTGGTCAAGTATATCCGCAAACTTTTCGGAAGTTTTGACTTCTGCTGCTACATCTTGTTTAGTAGTATATCCATACTTGGACATCCACAAACCAGCAAGCTGTGTAGGGATAACACCAAGTTCAAATTTTTCTCGTGCATCAACCTCGCATTCTTCTCGTATGCGCATAACGATGTCACAAAACTTTGTATTATCACTATAAGTGGCATAAAAGTCCTGTCTTGATATCTCTGCAAAAACGCAAAAGCCCTCAATAGTATAAGTGACTGATCGTTTAAGTTCAGCCGATACAAATTCACTGTTTTTGGAACTAAAATCGTGTGCAATCTCCGCATAATCAGGATAGAAAGTATCCACTTTTGCCGAAGAACCTTTTATTT
>CAJKFZ010000400.1 GCA_905199285.1 uncultured Ruminococcus sp. | reverse complement strand
AATACACAGCTAAAAAAAACTCCAGTATAACAGTATTTATTCTTATTATAGAGGTGAGTAAATTCCCTTTGGAATCCTGCCCTAACGGAAATAACTACGTTCAGCAAGCAATTCAAGAAACAAAGTCCATTTATTAAACATAAAAAATAAATGCTGTTGTCCTGAAAAAAATTCAATATCATATTGTTTTATACACAAGCTTGTGGTATTATATTTATATAAGACGATTTATTCGCTTCACAATTAATTAAAAGGAAATGTTACATAATGCAAAAAGATGACACACACAACAACCACAGAAAACGTATGCGCAAAAAATTTCTCGAAACAGGGGCAAACGGATTCTACGAACACGAATTTCTTGAAATGATCTTATTCTATGCAATTCCAAGAATCAATACAAATCCCCATGCTCACAGACTTATCAAGCATTTCGGAAGTCTTGAAAAAGTTCTCGCCGCCGATCCTCATGAACTTATGGAGGTGGACGGCATCGGAGCGTCCAGCGCCTGTCTTATAAGCGCTCTGGCTGAAGCTGCACGAAGATACTTAAATTCGTCCGAGTTTCAGTTCAAATTTACCAGTAAAGACGAAATCAAAAATTTTCTCATCGAAAAAACTAAAAATATCACCTGCGATACTTGTTTGATAATTTCCGTAAGCGCACAGCTTGAACTTACAGGAATAAGCAGCCTTCCTCTTGAAAAACTTCTTTTCAGCAAAAATTCTTCGAGAGAATTCATTGAAAATGTTATCAAGGGCGGCGCAGACCGAATAATTGTAGGATTATGCCGTCCGAACAGTCTTCCTATGCCGACGCAAAGCGACTTCACTCTTACACGAACTATGGCGGAAGCTCTTGATTCCATAAAGGCAGAGCTTATCGACGTATTTATTTGCGGTCGTGGAAGAGCTTTTTCTATGCGCAGCAGCGGATCATTCAGCTTCAAAGAAATTTAAAGGAGTCAATCAATTATGTCAAAATCTGAAAAACAGATGCTTATGGATAAAGTTTTTGAAAACGATATCGGCTCGCTAAACGATCGTGAATTGATTCAGCTTATTCTTTCTTATGCCCAGAAAAGCCGGACAGCAGAAACCGTTGATATGCTTATGAATAACTTCATCGGAATCAGATCTATTGTTGATGCTGATACACGAATCCTCGTCAATAAATTCGAATTAAACGAAAATGCAGCCGTTCTTCTTAAAATGATACAAGCATTATCTCAGGAATCAAGCCTTGATAAAAATAATATAACTTATCTTAAAACATCAGATGACGCAAAAGAATTTTTCCGAAAATATTTTATTGGCGCTTCACAGGAGTATTTTACAGTGATTGCGGTTGACGATAATTTCAAAAGAACCGACATTTTTCGTTCCTCTTCCGGCAGCGATCTCAGCGTTCAGACAAGCAGCCGTGAAATAGTAAAATTTGCTGTAAAAAGTAATTGCAGCCGTTTGTTTATATCACACAATCATCTGAATGAAAACACATCGCCCTCGGAAGATGATATTATTTCAACAAAAAGAATAATTTCTCTGCTCGAAACACTCGGTATAACGGTTATCGACCACATTATAGCAGGAAGAAACTCGGCGGAATCAATGCGTGAAAATCCATCGCTTGATATTTTTGACAACGTTCCTGCTTTTGACTATAAATTCAATAAAAAATCATTATAAATGCAAAAAATTTGCAAAAAATATCTCTGTATATTTGACATCTTTTATTTTAACTGATAAAATTATAATAGGTCTGATACAATCAAATTACAGAGGTAAAAAATTATGATAAATATACTTATTATTGAAGAC
>CAJKFZ010000399.1 GCA_905199285.1 uncultured Ruminococcus sp. | reverse complement strand
TTAATTTTTATTTTTTAGTTTGACATTAATGGTAATTAAAGGTATAATATTCTTTGTAAGTCATTTCATGAAAGGAAAATAATTATGACAAAAATTCTTGTAGTTGAAGACGATAGAAGTATTGTATCAAATTTAAGCGAATTTCTTACATCCGAAGGATTTAATGTGAGAACAGCCGCCGGTCAGAAAGACGCTCTTGCATCTGTTGAAGAAGAACTTCCCGATCTTGTTTTACTTGATGTTTCTTTAGCAGACGGAAACGGATTTGCAGTATGTTCGGCCATAAAAAGCAACTATAATATCCCTGTAATCTTTCTTACCGCTTCCGGAGACGAATATAGCACTGTTACCGGATTTGATCTTGGTGCGGATGATTATATCCCAAAACCTTTCCGTCCCCGTGAACTTGTTTCAAGAATCAAAAATATTCTCCGTTTAACAGGAAGTATAGGAGCCGTTATCCAACTCGGTGATGTAACTGTTGATACAATAAAAGGTACTGCTCTCAGAAACGGAAAAGACTTGTACCTCTCGGCGCTTGAATACAGACTTCTCCTTACATTTATTAATAACAGAGGCGCAGTTCTTTCAAGAAATCAGCTTCTTGAATCAATATGGGATGTTGCAGGAGAATTTGTAAACGATAACACTCTTACTGTTTATATAAAGCGATTAAGGGACAAAATAGAAAAAGATCCACAGAATCCTTCAATCATAAAAACAGTCCGGGGAATAGGCTACAGGGTGGATGCATGATGAAATTACTGCGAAACACAGAGGTTTTAAAAGGGATTTCAGTATATATTATAATTTCAGTCATTGCTGTCAGCAAGGCTTTTTACATGGGAGCGAATTTCGGAGCTTTCACCGCTGTTGTCTGTCTGCTTTTTATTATTACTCATGTTTTGATAACATGGAAACGATATCGCAAGATAAACGATCTCGCTGCCGATATAGACAGTATTCTTCACGGCGATAATCATATTGAACTTAATTCGTATGATGAGGGAGAACTTGCACTTTTACAGAGCGAGATATATAAAATGACCGTTTGTCTGCGCGAGCAGGGTCAGAAGCTCATCAGCGACAAAGTTTATCTTGCCGATTCTATAGCCGACATCTCCCACCAGATAAGAACTCCGCTGACTTCGATAAATCTTCTGGTTCAGCTTCTTTCAAAACCGAATCTTGACGAAGAACGCCGTTGTCAGCTCTGTCTTGAACTTCGTCAGATGCTTTCAAGGATAGACTGGCTTATAACCTCGCTTTTGAAAATCTCAAAGCTTGATGCCGGAACTATCACTTTTAATCAGGAAAAATTTACGCTTGAGGAACTTATAAACAAGTCCTGCGCTCCCCTGCTTGTTTCGATCGACCTGCGTGGACAGACCTTGAATATAAACGCTTCCGGAAATTTTATCGGAGATATTTCGTGGAGCTGCGAAGCTATCGGTAATATCGTTAAAAATTGTATCGAGCATACTCCTGAGGGCGGAATGATTTCTGTAACTGCTGAAGAAAATCCTCTTTTTTCCGAAATATGCGTCTGCGATAACGGAAGCGGAATTTCAGCAGATGATCTTCCTCATATTTTTGAGCGTTTCTATAAGGGTAAGGATTCCGATGACAACAGCTTCGGAATCGGACTTAACCTTGCAAGAATGATAATCACCAATCAAAATGGTACTATCAAAGCGGAAAATCAACTTTCAGGCGGAGCTAAATTCGTCGTAAGATTCTATAAAGAGGTCGTTTAATATTTACTCTCAGAGCGTGCTGACGTCAGCACGGTCTTATGTGACATTTTTGTAATGTTCAAGTCACTTCAATGTCATTTAAGCGTGTTATAA
>CAJKFZ010000398.1 GCA_905199285.1 uncultured Ruminococcus sp. | reverse complement strand
AAAGTTATGAATAAAACAGGTCTGTCGCTGAAAAAAGTTCTGAATTATGTGAACAAGCACGGAGAGCATTACAGGATCAGAGACTGGAACGATTACCTCGATCAGTGCATCAAACTGAAATACGATATGACCGATACTCTCGTTACGAAGCCGAAAAATCTTCACGAAGCTCACGAACGTCTCACGAAGATATTACAGATCGAAGCGAACAGGCTGGCTCAGCAGGAGCTTGAAGAGCGCAGTAAAAAGCTTGCGGAAATGGAGTATATCGACGAAAAACGAGGATTGCAGATCGTGATTCCCAAAAGCGTGCAGGAGATAATAGACGAGGGCAAACGTCTGAATCACTGCGTCGGAGGATATGCACAGCGCCATGCCGAAGGTAAGCTGACTATTCTCTTCCTGCGCACAACTGAAAAGCCGGATGTTCCCTACTACACCATGGAAGTCAATACCGGCGGAAGAATAGTTCAGTGCAGAGGCTACAAGAATAACTGCGCCAATAATCCTAAACCGAAGGAGATCATTGATTTTGAAAAAGAATATCAGGAGTATCTTGATACGATCTTTGGAAACAAAATCAAGAAACAGCGTATAAAATTATCAGCATAAAAGGAGAATCATAATGGAAAACACAAATTTAGTAATAAAACCGGAACAGGAAGCCGTTATCATAAACGAGCGAATAAGAGCCAACGGACAGGCAGCGGTAAATGCGGTGTGTGCCATTGGACGTGATTTGCGGCGGATGAAAATTGAGGGATTATACACACATCTGGGTTATGATTCTTTTGAGGAATATGCAGAGCAGGAACACAACTTGAAGCGCAGACAGGCATACCAGTACATAAGCGTGTATGAAAATCTCGGAGAGGACTTTGTGCAGTCGAATGCACAGTTAGGCATAACCAAACTTGCTTTGCTCACTCAGGTAAATACAGAGGACAGAGCTGAGATAATGGGAGATAACGACCTTTCTGGAATGACTGTCAACGAGGTCAAGGAACTGCTTGAAAAGGTAAAAGTTCAGGGCGAGCAGCTTTCAATGTTTGAAAGTCAAATCAGCGATAAAACGGAGCAGGAAAAAGAGCTGGAATGCAAATCGGCAGAAATCAAATCCTTGCAGGCACGGCTTGATGATACAGGAAATGCAATGCGTAAAACTGCCGCTGAAAAACAGGAAATTGAGAAAAAGAATATGGAGCTCGAAGCTCGGATAAAGGAGCTTGAAAATCGTCCGATTGACGTCGCTGTTGCCGAACCGGAAATCAAAGAAGTCGTTAAAGAAGTTATCAAGGAAGTTCCTGATAAAAAGACTATCGAAGAAAAAGACCGTGAGATCGTTACTCTGCAAAATAAGTACAAGGCTCTTGATGAAGCGAGAATAGAGGAAGTTGAAAAACTCAAAAAATCCTATGAAGAACGTATCGCACAGCTTCAGAAGCCGCCGGAGAAGCCTGCGGATTCAGAAAAAAGTTCATTCAAACTCCTTTACGCTGAAGCTTATAAAAGCTGTCTTGGATTGATAGAGTTCATAAAATCTTCGGAGGATAAAGACAAGGAATTGTTTACAGAGCGAACGGACAAGCTTCTTGATATTGCCCGTGAATCTCTGCATGGAGGAAATAATGATGAAGATTAAATGCGACGGCTGCATACACAAGAAGGTATGCAAGTTCAGACCAAAGGAAGATTATCCGCAGTATCTGAAGCGTATCGCTTCGGAGAACTGCAAGTATTTTAAGGAGAACGATGATGAAAATTCTTAATTGATGTAAAGCTCCGAGAGGTAAAAGACTAAAAAAATGAATAGAATCAATCTGAAAAAAGTTTGTTATTTAGTTGAAAATAAA
>CAJKFZ010000397.1 GCA_905199285.1 uncultured Ruminococcus sp. | reverse complement strand
AACGAAAAATGCAGCGGAAGTTTTTACGAAAACTACGCTTTGCAGGCAGCATTTACCCTTGATACTGATATTTGCAGTAATATAAAAGCTGAGGGCGCAACTACGGCAAATGTGGGCAGTGACAAGCAGATATCCTATACTATACTTCCGAACAAAGGAATAAACGCGTCCATTACTGCTGATGTTAAAAATTTTGAAATGGCTGCCGTTTCAATAAACGGTGTAAAAATGAATCTTGATATAGATGTAGACAGCAGCGAACTTACCGGCAAGGTAACTGAATTGAACGACGGGATTGAGAAAATTGACGACGGAGCCAAGGCGGTTTCCGACGGTTCAAGTCAGTTAAAAGACGGAGGATCTTCCCTAAAAAACGGTTCAGCTCAGCTTACAGATGGCGCTAAATCCCTTGACAGCGGTATCGCAAAGCTATCGAGCGGTATATTTTCAATGCAAAGCGGTCTGAACCAATTGAATGCACAGTCGGCAAACCTGACTAACGGTTCCGCACAGGTAAAATCCGCACTGGTGCAGATACAGTCTGCGCTAAATTCGGTTTCCGCTGATACGGAAAATCTAAAAAAGATGACTGCCGCGTCAGGAGAGATAAAGACAGCTGTTTCCAATCTAAAAAGCGGGGCGGAACAGCTTAAAGGCAGTCTTGGTTATACTCAGTATAAAGCGGCAATGAGTGAAAACGGTCTGGACATTGACGCACTGTCCGCAGGAAATAATCAGGCGATAGGTGCACTCAATGCTCAAATAGATCAGCTTAATGAAACCATTTCACAGCTTGAAAATATTCCAGGATATGAGGAACAAGTATATCAGCTGCAGGAGCAGGTATCACAGCTTTCTGAAATAGTCCGGCTGCTGACAGGAAACAACGCTGCAATTGCAGGAACAGAGCAATACCTTAATGCTCTTTCAGAGGGCGCGGACGATCTTTGCGCAGGGCTTGAACAGCTTGAAACAAGCTATGCAGAATTTGATAGATCTATCGGTATATTTGCAGATTCTCTCAGCTCTATGCTTGTAAATGTCAGCGCACTTTCTGATGGCGTCAATATGCTGTCGGAGAAGTACGATACACTTGACGGCGGAATAATTGATTATACTTCCGGCGTTGATAAGATCGTTCATGGCTACTCTCAACTGACAGAAGGAGTTTCCGACCTTGCGGCAGGAAGTAAATCACTGGTTGACGGTTCAGAAAACCTTGACGGAGGGATATCCGATCTGTATGACGGGATAATTGAGATGTGTGACGGAACTGACGAATTGTCCGATGGAACAGGAGAATTAAAAGATCAAATGTCGGGAATGGATACAGAGATCGAAAACAAAATCGACGATGTTATATCGTCAATGCAAGGTTCAGACGAAGAAACAGTTTCTTTTGTTTCCGAGAACAATACTAACGTGGAGTCTGTACAATTTGTAATTAAAACGGAAGCAATCGAAATCCCTGAGATCGAAACAGAAGAAATACAGGAAGAAAAACTGAATTTCTGGCAGAAATTATTAAGGCTGTTTGGGTTGTATTAATGATATATTTATAACAGTAAGATAATTATATTCTTAGAATATCGGTCAATAGATATTTTGAAGATGCACGTAAGGTGCTGGAAACAATCGAATAAGCTTTATGATAATATAATATTCAAATAAAAAGTTTAAGGCTCGTACATATTTAAGGCACGATGTTAATAGCAACGGGATAATTGTATCCTCTTGTAATGATCGTGAACTTGAAGTATGTGCGAGCTTTTTTGTTTTCTAAATCCTAATATTTCAGAGTGGTAAAAATACATTCTATCTCCCTATATTCGGATGAACATATTACAGCAATTCGTATAAAAATACGAT
>CAJKFZ010000396.1 GCA_905199285.1 uncultured Ruminococcus sp. | reverse complement strand
TTGCCGTTTTTTCATTTTAATGAGGAAATTTTTCCTATAGCAGGGAGCAAGTGGGACAGCGTCCCCCATAATTAAATGACAGAAAAAAATCTCACGACTTCTATTGACAAATTGTGCGCAAGGGTGTATAATAAAAATATAACCTTATCAAGAGCGGCGGAGGAAACAGGTCCTGTGAAGCCCGGCAACCTGACTGTTTAACCAGACAAGGTGCTAAATCCTGCGGTTTATCCGGAAGATGAGGAGTTTTGAGAAAAATCAGAGCGTTCCGGAATAGGAACGCTCTTTATTTTTTACAGGAGGTTTTTAATATGAGTAAATGCTTTTTTACTTCGGAATCAGTTACAGAAGGTCATCCCGATAAGATATGCGATCAGATTTCTGACGCAGTACTCGACGCTATTTTAGAGCAGGACAAGCTCGGAAGAGTTGCCTGTGAAACAGCCGTTACAACAGGTATGGTTCTTTGTATGGGGGAAATATCGACTTCAGCAGATATCGATATTCCTAAAATTGCAAGAAAGGTTGTTGCAGATATCGGTTACGACAGAGCAAAATACGGCTTTGACGCTCACACCTGCGCTGTTCTTACTTCTATTGACGAACAGTCGCCTGATATCGCTATGGGTGTAAACGAGGCTTTTGAATACAGAGAAGAAAATAATGAGAGCGACGGTCTTTCAAATGGTGCTGGAGATCAGGGAATTATGTTCGGCTATGCTTGCAATGAAACTCCGGAGCTTATGCCGCTTCCTATTTCTCTTGCCCACAAGCTTGCTTTGCGCCTTACAGAGGTCAGAAAGGACGGTACTCTCCGCTATCTTCGTCCCGATGGAAAAACTCAGGTCACTGTTGAGTATAATGACGGAAAGCCTTCAAGAATCGACGCTGTTGTAGTTTCTTCACAGCATTCGGCTGATATCAGCCTTGAACAGCTCCGCAAAGATATTGAGGAGTTCGTTATCCGTCCTATAATTCCGGAAGAGCTTATGGACGGCGATACAAAGATTTTCATTAACCCGACAGGACGTTTCGTTGTCGGCGGTCCACAGGGTGACAGCGGTCTTACGGGAAGAAAGATAATCGTTGATACATACGGCGGCTATTCACGTCACGGTGGCGGAGCATTCAGCGGAAAGGATCCGACTAAGGTTGACAGAAGCGCAGCCTATGCCGCTCGTTATATTGCTAAAAATATTGTTGCCGCAGGATATGCTGATAAGTGCGAGGTACAGCTTTCTTACGCTATCGGAGTTGCAAAGCCTATCTCTGTTCTCGTTGACACATTTGGTACTGGCAAAGTTGACGAGGACAAGCTCTCGGACGCAGTTTCAAAGGTGTTCGACCTCAGACCGGCTGCAATTATCGAAATGCTCGATTTAAGAAAGCCGCAGTACAGACAGCTTGCTTCATACGGTCACATGGGAAGAGAAGATCTCGGCGTTGCATGGGAGAAAACTGACAGAATCGACGCTCTTAAAGCTATCCTCGGATAAGGCGGCGAACGAATATGGATGAACTCAGAAATTATACCGAAATACATACGACTAATGCTGTTCTTATCGACATTTTAAGCAGATATGCCGAAAATTCAGCTCTTGCGGAGTTTGTTGCAGAGGACGGTTCGATAAATCTTAAATTAAGCCTGACTCCGCCGGTTGATATACCGTCTGACTGCGAACAGGCAATAAGTTTTATGTTTAATGTTATCGAGCAGAATCCTGATACTACTATCGGAAAAATTTACCTTGCAAATCAGAAAGATATCCTCCGTGACGTTGTCTGCGGACTTTCAAAGTTTATGGACGGTTTCAGCAATATGATAGAGAACAATTCATAACGCTTGTGAAGAGCGAGCAGGAGGCATTGCGAGGCTTT
>CAJKFZ010000395.1 GCA_905199285.1 uncultured Ruminococcus sp. | reverse complement strand
TAATAGTAAATATATAAGGAATTACGAAAATCTCACGTAAAGCCTGTAAAAGCTGTCACAGTATGATTTATACCGTTCAAAAAATTCCGCTCTGCCGACTTCTGAATCCATTTTCAATTCACAGCAATCCCTGACAAAAGCAAGCACACTGTTGCTGTCCTCACGGTATTTCTGGAGTTCTTCACGGTTTGCCTGTGTTTCCGAAAACTGAAAATGATTGTTCATCAGACGATGCAATCCTGCCAGTGCAAACAGAAATATACCGTCAGCTTCGCATCGAAACTTTTCTAAAAGTTCGGGATCACGCTTATCCTTCGGCACAGAATGATTGAATCTCACAATAATGAGCCTTCGGTAAAATCCCTCTGATTTATCGCCGTAGTTCTTAGGGATACTGTTGCAGGAAAACAGCAGTCTCGCATAAGGCTGAAAAGAAAACGGATTCTTGTTTTTCTTCTCTACTGTCAGATAATCTTCACCGACCAGCGCCTTGAAAATACCGTTGTCCTCGATGCCTTTTGTGGGCAGTTCCGCACAGATATTTGCCCATTTTCCGAAAAGCTCCGCTGTCTTGAAACGGTCGCTGAGCGCCTGCCATGCCACATTGGACACGTTCTCTTTTCCAAGAAGCAGTTCATTCAGCACACGCAGAAGCACGGATTTTCCCGCACCGCCTTTACCGACTATGATAAAGCATTTCTGTGCGTGATTGACCGGAATCAGAAAATATCCCAGCATTTCCTGAATCAGTGCTATCTGGTCATCTTCCAGCGACTCATGCAGAAATTTCATAAATCTCGGACACTTTGCACCGGGCGTATAACGGACGTTCAGCTGCACCGTCGACAGATATTTTGATGTATGCTCAGAAAGCACACTGTCCAGCACATTGTAAAGTCCGTTTTGTACGTTGATGATATACGGATTGGGATTAAGTTCCCTGATATCCTTCTGCACCTGCATTTTCCATTGTCCTTCGGTATCATTTATCTGAGAGAGCTTTGTGTATCTCGTCATCATTTTTTCACGCACCATATTTCTTGCAGTCAATTCCGTAATTCCATGAAATACGCCATTTTCATAGCAATAATACTGCTCCGCCGAATAGAACACAGGTGCATTCTGCGTCATATATTCCGCAAGAACACCGGGCAGGAATTTTGCACCTCGTTCCGTCATTTCGTACCAATCGGGAATATCCATACCGGACTGATGTTTTTTCGTTTCCGATTTGCTCAGAAATGTCTTGTAAAGCTCCTTTTGAATTGATAACAGAGGCTTGATATCTGCATTTTTGAAACCAAAATACTGCTTCAGATCATAATTGATGATAGATTCGGCAGTCACGCAGTCCACGTTGTAAAGATAATCAGATACAAAGTTTCGTGCCGCCTGCAAGTCTTCCACAACTGCATTCTGAACCTCCTGCTGACGTAAAATCACACGAATTCCGTTTATTGTAAGAGGCTGAAAACGCAGTGCCGCAGAAGATTTGCATTTACACTTTCCGTCTTTTAATTTTGGACACTGATAGCCTTTTTCAGCAATTGTACGGCAGGTCATGGGCTTTGTTCTACTGCTGAGAAAATGCTGAATTTTCTTCTGCGTTTCTTCAAAGGAGTAGTTCGGATACGGCTTGGAATATTGATGTATGACCTCTGCACCGCCGTCAAATACGCTCAGATTTGAGATCATCGCATACCAGTCATGTTCCGGCAGTGATACCGAATTGTCACGGCAGTACTTGATAAAATCACACTCTGCCTCTACGATGTGAATGCCTTTCTGCTCACCGTGCAGTTCTTCTTTGTGTACTTCTGTTTCCACATTGGGCAGAGCCTCCGCAAGCTGCTCCTGCGTATATCTCCGTTCCGGATGAAATGAAATACATTCC
>CAJKFZ010000394.1 GCA_905199285.1 uncultured Ruminococcus sp. | reverse complement strand
GATTTATATTAATAACTCAAAGTCAAAAAATCGATGAAGGTATTTTTTTAGTTGGACATGATACCCCTAATCTTGACCAATTTGGCAGTAAACAATATCTATATAGGTATGAAAACAACTTTCAGTATTCTGAAATTGGTAATTGTCCATTTATTCCTGATAGTTTTAAACATGAACAATGTCTTGTTTTAGACACGCCAAAAGGTCTCGTTATTTTCAATGGCTGTTCTCATGGAGGTGTTATTAATACTATTCGTGAAGCAAAAAGATTCTGTGGTTGTAAACCTATATATGCTTACATTGGTGGTTTTCATATGAGAAAAATTGTACACGAAAGATATGGAAAACATGAAACATGTGTCCTTAGCGATAATGAAATAACGAAGCTCTGCGACTTCATCAAAAAAGAAAATATCGTTCATATCTATACAGGTCACTGCACAGGCGAAGCCGGCTTTAAAAAGCTGAAGGAGCATTTATGTGACCGTGTTCACCGCTTGACAACAGGCATGGAATTTAAATTATAACCGCTTTCAACCTCACAGCGAGGTCATAGAACGTCTGCAAGCTATGGAAAATGATATTATCTATACTGATAAACTAAGCACTATCATTTCATCGTTATGCGGACATGGGATAACATGGAATATTGAACCATACACTACTTACTCAAGCGGTTAAAAACAGCATCAATGAAATCAGCCCCATATAGGGGCTGATTATCTCAATATATTTAGTTGATATTTTTATCTATATTTTTTCTATTCACAGCAAATATTCCCCCACACACAAATAATAACGCTACAAATGCCTGAACGCCAAAAGAACTGCTTTCTTTCAACACAATATCTGATATAATGACACCGCACACAGGATTCATGAAGCCGAACACAGCTACTTTCGAGACAGGATTATACTTCAAAAGCACAGACCACAGTGAGTAAGCTGCTGCTGAGACGAATGCGAGGTACAGAAGTATCATGACAGATCCCGCATTCACGCTGCCGATATTTCCTCCACAAATTAACCCTATCAGCGTCATAGCAAGTCCGCCGAAAAAGAACTGCCAGCCACTGAGCATCACAGGATTTTCCGATGCTGAATACCGTTTTATCAATACCGAGGAAAATCCATTTGCAACCGTGGATATTAGTACAAATCCGTCACCAAACAGACTGAAGCTCAGTCCACCTTTAAGTCCGCTGAGATTGATGATAATGATTCCACTAAATCCCAGTATACAGCCGATTATTTTATGTAATGTCAGCTTTTCGATTTTGTATATCAACGATGATATGAGTATAGCCATAAAAACGTTTGCAGCTACAATTACTGCCGCTTTTACACCTGTTGTGTGAGCAAGTCCGATGTAGTAGAAAATATATTGCAGAATGGTCTGAAATAGGCTTATTATCATGATTTTTGGTACTGATTTTCTTGTCGGTAACAGCACTTTGCGAGCGGAAATACTGCCGAAAACAAGCGCCATGATGCCTGCTATGGCAAATCGCACTCCTGCAAAAATCATCTGCGACGACCAGTCGGCAGAATCTATACCAAACTTCTCATATCCGATTTTAACTCCTGAAAAAGCGCTTCCCCACAATGCAGAACAGATGAATGCCAGCAGAATAACCACAGGAGTTTTAGTTAAAATATTTTCTTTGAATTTCATGTTAAATTTTCTCATTTGAACAATGATGTTGATATGTAAATCTATGACAAGTTTTGCTTGTTAGCTTTGTTTTGAATCAAGTTTTTGTAAAAGCTATTTCTAATAGTAAAAAATAAGTTTATCATCGTAATTGCTGCGGAAAAAATAAAACAAAATCCATACCCTACTTCCTGATCTATCTTCTCAATGTCATGATTGAGCTTTTTAATGTAGCTCTCAT
>CAJKFZ010000393.1 GCA_905199285.1 uncultured Ruminococcus sp. | reverse complement strand
TACCCTGATGGGTATTTGTAATAATCAATACCGGGTTTCCAAAGGGGATGTACTCCCCTTTGGCAGGGGGTAAAGGGGGACAGAGTCCCCCTCTTACATTGTAATGATGAAGCAAATGCTTTTGCCCTCAATGTTTTCAACGCTGACTTTGAATTTATGGCGGTCAATGATAGATTTTGCAATAGCGAGTCCAAGACCGTAACCGCCGGTCGCACGGTTACGTGATTCATCGCTGCGGTAGAAACGCTCGAAAATCTTATCCTTTTCCGAATCCTTAACGCCCGTTCCGGTGTTATATATTGACAAGAACCGCTTATCGCCCGACCTTTTCAGCGTAACACGGACGATTCCTCCGTCGCCGGAATATTTAAGAGCGTTGTCGATAAAAATGGCCGTCATCTGCTTGATATGACGTTCGCTTCCGTTAAGAGAGATACCCTCTTCGATGTCGAGTTCAAATTTTTTATTGGTCTCAAAAGCCTGGCATTCAAAGGGAAGAGCCGTGTTTACAATCGCTTTGCTGAGGTCGAAATCGGTCTTGACAAAATCGGCGGTATTGTTTTCAAGACGTGTGAGATTGAGCAGATCGTTCACAAGGATATTCATTCTCTCGGTCTGAGATTTGATGTAGGTGAGCCACTTATTTTCGCCGATTTCATCGGAAAGAACGTCGGCGTTTGCGGAAATTACCGTAACGGGAGTTTTAAGCTCGTGACTTGCGTCTGAAACGAACTGCTTCTGCTTTTCAAAGGCGGTTTTCAGAGGTTTCATGACCTGACGGCTGAGAAAATATGCAGCAACGGACAAGATCAGGAAAGCCGCTATACCTATTATAATTGTAGTACGCATGAGTTTGCTGAGCATATCGAGTTCTGCCCTTTTATCGGTAAAAACCATGAGAGTTCCGTTTTCTTTTGGAAGTTGATAGAACTGAAAATTATTAAGCGTTCCCGTATCCGTTCCTGTATTGAGAACGCTGGTTATATAGTTCTGGGCAGTATCTGCGGAAAGATCCTCGTTATTGAGCGTTGCAAGATATTGTCCATGCGTATCAGCCATAACTATAAAAAAGTCGATAGAACCGAGCGATTTCGGAACAGCCTCCGCTCCGGGACGAATATCCGAGGGATTCCATTTTTTCTCTGAAATAGGAGGTTCTTTCTCCTCTTTTGGAGGAGCAGTCGTTGTAGTATTTCCAAGCCGGATAATGTTTCCGTTAGCGAAGTCGCCAGCATAGGCGGTTTCGGAGTAAGTGTCGTTATTCTGCTCTTCCTCCCACCATGGTTTCCAATCAAATTGTGGGGGATAAACGGGTTTTTCACCGTTTGGGTTCCAGTCATCGGTCGGATGTTCCGGTCTTTGGTGCTCGTGTTCAGGAGGCTGCCAGCCGTGATTCGGCGGAATCTGCTCCGGAGGGAACGTAGTTGATGCCGGATGTTCAGGCATGGCGGAGGTCGTTGTGACGACGTGGTTTTCAGTGGGCGGAGCGGTAGTCTGAACCGTTGTATCAGGCGGCGGATTCTGGTTCTCACCGGAAGAAACTGTAGTTTTATCCGTCGGATTCTGCGGAGCAGCTGTAGACGTTTCAATTGTAGTATCTTCCTCGGACGACGGTTCTGTTTTTTCATCAGACGGTTTGGTATTTTTCTCCGAAGGCTCTTCCTTTTGCTTTGGAGGAGGTTCTTCAATGTGCTTGTTATGATCGGGATCGTCGAAATCTGGGTGAATGTATGTAAATGTTGAAGTTGCGTCATCGTATTCAACTCCGGCGGCGATCTGTTTTAAAACTGTTCTCGACTGACTTTCCATTACAACTTTCATAATAATATTTATTGAGCCGAGAATAGCCGTAAAAATAACGAGCAATATACTGATAATTATTGAAAAAAATTTAAG
>CAJKFZ010000392.1 GCA_905199285.1 uncultured Ruminococcus sp. | reverse complement strand
GGAGCTTGTCCGCCGACTGAGAAAAGCCGGAGCAAAAAGTTCCTACGAAATCGGAGATGGCACTTCACTTTCTATGGCAGAAACCATGCAGGATAACCTCGGCGGTCAGCTGACGATTCTGAAATCACAACTTGAGGAGCTTGCTATTTCTTTCGGAGAAATTATAATGCCTGCGATTCGTGCTATTGTCAGTAAGATACAGGCTCTTGTTGACAAGCTCAACGCAATGGATCCTGCAACGAAAGAAACGATTATCAAAATCGCATTGATTGCGGCAGCGTTAGGACCTTTGCTGATCGTTGTGGGCAAAACGATTTCTACGGTCGGAACTTTGATGCAGTTCATCTCCAACGTTCCCACGATGATTGCAGGTGCGAAAACTGCATTTGCCACACTCAGCGGTGCGATTGGCGGTATTTCTGCTCCTGTAGTTGCCGTTGTTGCAGCGATTGCAGCATTGGTGGCAGCGTTTGTGCATTTGTGGAAAACAAATGAGGGCTTTCGTGAAAACATCCTCGCAACATGGGAGAAAATCAAGGCGACATTTGAAAATCTCACTTCCGGCATCGTTGACAGACTGAATGCTTTAGGCTTTAACTTCGAGGATTTCGGGGATTTGGTGAGTTCAATATGGCAAGGCTTGTGTGATATTCTTGCACCTTGGTTTGAGGGAGTTTTCACCTACATTGCGGAAACTTTTGATATAATTGTTGATGTGATTCTCGGCATTCTGGATATTTTCATCGGGCTGTTTACAGGCGATTGGGAGCAGATGTGGAACGGCATCAAGGGCATTTTTGTCGGAATCTGGGACTATATCAAGAACAGTTTCACGAATATTGTTAACACGCTGAAAGGCATTGCAGATGTATTTCTTGGCTGGTTCGGCACATCATGGAGCGAAGTCTGGACGGCGATCAAGGACTTTTTCGTGAATATCTGGAACAGTATTTCTACTTTTGTTTCGGGGATTTTCACGTCAATCAGCAATTTCTTTACTTCTGTCTGGACTGGTATCAGAGATTTCTTTGTGGGAATATGGGATGCGATTTATACCTATATTTCGGAGAAAATCACAGCAATTCAAACCTTTATCACTACTGTTTGGAATGCGATTTCTACAGCAATATCCACGGTATTAAACGTTATATGGACTGTAATCAGCACTGTTTGGCAGACAATTTACGACTTCATTTCTCCGCTTTTAGAGGCGTTTAAATACCTGTTTGAGACCATTTTTCAGGCGATTCATATTATCATCAGCAACGTCATGGACTGGATCTCCGAGAAGATTCAAGCTGTTTGGAATTCGATCGTTGGCTTTATTACGCCGATTCTTGAAGGCATAAAGTCGTTCTTTGAAACGATATGGAATGCCATTTCTACAGCGATTTCTACGATCATGGATGCAATTCACAGCGTTATCACGACCGTATGGAACGCTGTATATGGCTTTATTTCGGGGATTCTGAATTCTATCTGGTCAGTCATTTCGTCTGTCTGGAACACGATAAGCGGTACAGTTTCAAACGTTCTGAATGCCATTTCAAGCACTGTTTCAACCATTTGGAACAGCATCAAAACAACAATCACAAACGTGATGAACTCTATCAAAACCACGATTTCAAACATCTGGAACAGCGTAAAATCGGCAGTTTCCAATACGATCACTGGCATTAAAGATACGATTGTGAATGGCTTTAATAACGCTGTGAACTTCGTGAAAAACCTTGCAAGTGAAGCATGGAGTTGGGGTTCTGATATCATCAAAGGTATTGTTGACGGCATCAAGTCTAAAATTCAGGATGTTGCGGATGCTGTTACAGGCGTTGCTGATAAAATCAGAAGTTTCCTGCACTTCTCCGTACCTGACGAAGGACCTTTGACCGACTTTGAA
>CAJKFZ010000391.1 GCA_905199285.1 uncultured Ruminococcus sp. | reverse complement strand
TGATAAAAGCGGTTTTTTCATTATGGAAAGAATCCTTACAGCTTTTATTGATGCAGAAAAAAACCTCCGCTACCACAATATAAACTCGTGTCTGACAATGCCTGTTGCTGAACATGACGTTTATGATGAGACCCTCAAAAAGGTTCTCAACACTAACGTCGGAAAATCTTTTGTAGAATATGAATTTCCGAATGAAGCTTATGAGGAGGGAAAACCGCAGAATATTCTTTACTCTCTGCTCAAATCAGAGCTTAAAGACGAAATACCCTGCGAAGATTTCCTCAATCATATTGCCAACACAATTGCTTATGAGGGACCATTTGCGATCGTTACAGCTTATTGCAGCTACACGATTCGCCGCAAGGATAAAAATGACGAATTTGCCGAAGGTGAGGACGAAATTTACCGCTATCTTCTCACAGCAATTTGCCCCGTCAATACAGGAAGCGACGGATTCGTTTTTGATTCGTTCAATAACGAAATAATGAAAAAAGTCAATACCGAGCTTATCATCAGCAAAGCTCCGTCAGACGGCTTTCTCTACCCTGTATTCAGCAACAGAAGCTCGGATATCAATCATGTTATGTACTATACAAAATCAGCGAGTAAGCCTAATATTTCGATTATTGAGGATGTTCTCGGCTGTAATTTTGTTATGTCGGCAGAAAATGAGAAAGCAAGTTTCCAGAGTATCATTAAAAGTGTGGTCGGCGATGACCTTGACTATACCCTTATCAAAACAGTAAATGAAAAAATTCAGGATGTTGTTGAGGAAAATAAGGATGATACCGACAAAACTGTTATTGAATCTTCACATCTGAAAAATATTCTTGCCGATATCGGTCTGCCTGAAGAACGAGTAAACATGGTTGAACCTGTTTACGAAAAGGTTTGTGGTAATACTCCATTAACTGCCGCAAATATTGTTGACAATAAAACAGTGCTTACATCGGCTGGAATTACAGTGAACATAAAGCCATCCGCCGCTGATAAAGTCCGCACAAGCGTAATTGACGGACGCAGATGTTTACTTATCGACCTTGATGATCCGACAATCGAAATCAACGGACTGCCTGTAACTCTTAATTAAGTCAAAAAGACTGCTTTTGGTTCGACACTCATAAAGAAGTTAAAGCCATAATACTTCTGATTTTACGCTCGGAAGTATTATGGCCTTATTATTGACATATTGCTGTGGGCGTGATATAATTTTTAGTAAGATAAATTGGAATTTTGAGGTGTATCTATGTTTAGATTCGTTAAAATTTTTGGAAACCAATACTTAGGTTTTTGGATTTTGGGATTGATATTGTTTGCTGTACAGGAAATACCGTATATGATAATGCCTTTATTTAAGCTGCAATCGAATCCTATCATGAATATAAAGGAATCATCAGCTTTGCTTGATGCCTGTGAAAAAATACTTGGTTCACTATGTATAGCTTTTATGGTATTTATCGTTCATAAGAATGCAGAATTATTCTCCATCACAAGCAAAAATGAAAAAGTGTTTTTTGGCTTAGCAGTGCTTGTTCTTTTGTTGAATTTTGTGGGGTGGATATTGTATTTTACAGGTCATCAAAGTCTCTTCGTTATGATGCTTTTTATTGTAGTAATGCCCCCGTTATACTATGTTTTTATAGGACTGTGGAGAAATAACACGATACTGACAATTACAGGCTGTGTGTTTCTAATCGTACATTTTTGCCATGTTTTAGGAAATTTGAAATTAGAGGATAAATTCTAAACCGTTTTCTAGCTAAAACATTTATATGCGTATATTTCGCTTTACAAAGTCTTTTTCATATACAAATAAAAAAAGTCACTGCATTTCTGCAATGACTTTTTAGTACCGGCACCTTTTTACTTTCCCAGGCCGTCACCAGCCAAGTATCATCAACGTAA
>CAJKFZ010000390.1 GCA_905199285.1 uncultured Ruminococcus sp. | reverse complement strand
TTCCAAATATAATTAACAAAATCCCCTACAGACCAAAATCCGTAGGGGAAAATTTTTTCAAATCCTAATAACTGAAAACGATATCGATGATTCCTTTATAGAGATGAGCAGATTCACTTGCAAAACTAAAGTTAAAATCTTTAGGATTCTGAATCTGCATAACGATGATATAAGAACCTCCGTTTGACCGATAATCGCTGTAATCCGAGTAAACAGAGCCGTTTTGTCCGTTATCGTTATAATTTTTTATGCAGCCTGTTATGTAAAGATAATCTCCTGCCCCTGTTTCGGCAGTACCTGTTTTTGCGAAGAGCTGATAGCCTTCGGGAACGTAAATTCCGAGATTAGATGCAACTCCCGACATACCGTCAAGAAGGTTCTGACGGCACTCCGGAGGAATACTGCCAATGACCTCATATGGAGCGCTTCCCTGTTCAAGAACGCTGTAGAAATCGTTTGTATCAACAACATTCTTTATAACGAACGGCTTTACCATATCACCGAAAACGGCTTCTCTGCCCAGAGCTGCAAGATAAATCGGACAGGTTCGTACATAAGACTGACCGAATGCACTTCTTCTCAGGTCGTCGTTACAGTAAACTTCAATGTTATTTTCAAGCGAACCAAAATCGCAGTATATCTCATATCCCGGACCGAAATTGAACATATTTCCCAGATCGCTTAAAACTTCCTGAGTTCCTATCTGATCGAAAGCTTTTGCAAAGAAAATATTGCTTGAATTGACAAAAGCTGAATAAAGCGAACGTTCTGCTATCGGATAAGAATAATTCGTATCGTGATCCCAGTTTACGATAGTTGCTCCGTCATCTACCCATGTTCCGTCATCATAAAGTGAAGTTATACCATGCTTATCGGATATGACTTCAGACATTATTTTAAAGCAAGAACCCGGAGTTGCATTCTGGAATGCCTTATTTCCGCAAGCTCCCCAGCTAAGACTGTCAGCGTAACTTTGATCGGAAAGAAAGAGATCCGGATCGTATGATGGATATGATACTTCGGACAAAATTGAACCATCGTTCCTCATTACAACAACTGAACCAACTATTCCCATATTCTGCATATACTGATAAATCGCATTCTGAACGTCAGCATCAAGAGTAAGCTGAATTGAACGCCCTATATTTTCGTTTCCATTTACGGGAGCGGGATTATTGTTTCTAAGAGTTTCCTCAAAAGTTTTATCGAATCCGCCGGACATTTCAGCTAAGATATTGGCGAACGGAATCTTATAATTCTCCGAGAAAGAGCGTATCTCTTTTCCTGTTTCGTCCTGCCAGCTATACATAAGAAGGTCGCCGTCGGAATCATACAAATTTCCTTTTATAACAGGAGGAGCAGTTGTAGTTGTTGTCGTTGTGGTAGTTGTCGCAGAAGTAGTTGTAACGGTTGTTTCCAGTTCTGTTTTTGACTCGGTGGTTTCATCTTCAAAATCGGAATAACCTTTGTTCATATTCATATCCGGAGAAGAATCTCCGGCTTTTTCAACAGTTGAATTGCAAGCTGTTGAAAAGGCTAAGATCAATGATGAAATCATGATCGAAATTGTTCTTTTTCTTTTGTTTCTCATATATATTATAACCCCCTCAAAGTTTTATCTTTCTTGTTTCATTATACTATTTTTTTCACGCCCCGTCAACCGAAAACGACAGATTTTGCAGATTGTATTCACTTTGTAATATATCTTTTACAATTCCTTTTCATTTTCTTCAGGATAACAGCATTTAACTTTTATTATACTTATCAAGTGAGACTTTGTTTCTATAATTCCTTGCTGAAAGAAGTTATTTCCGTCTGGGCATCCTGCCCTAATAATTTCAAATCCCTTATTGGGATTTGAAATTATTAATACCGGGTTTCCAAAGGGATGATATCCCTTTGGCAGGAGTTTAAG
>CAJKFZ010000389.1 GCA_905199285.1 uncultured Ruminococcus sp. | reverse complement strand
TTTTCAAAAACAGATGAAAAAATATTAAAAAATAAATAAATTTGAAAGGCTGTTTTAGTATGGCTAAAAATTCGATAAAAATTACAACAGAATTTATCAAGCTTGACGCTCTGCTTAAATTTGCGTCGCTTGTAGGTTCGGGCGGAGAAGCGAAAGCCCTCATTCAGGATGGACAGGTTCTTGTGAACGGCGAAGTCTGCACTATGCGTGGAAAAAAGATACGTCCGGGCGATACCATTTCTCTTGACGGGGAAGAGGTAACTGTAGAGTGATCGTCACTTATGCAGACATAGACGGATTCAAAAATCTTTCGGGTATCTCATTTGCTCCCGATGAAAAATACAACATAATAGTCGGCTCTAACGCTCAGGGAAAGACCAATCTTCTTGAAGCAATGTGGATATTGTCCGGATGCCGCAGTTTTCGTGGCTCTAAGGAAAAGGACTATATCTGCATAGACAAGAGCAGAATGGCGGCGAAAATCAGGGTGAAGGACAGCGTCCGTGAGCAGAAAATAACTCTTGAAATGAACAAAGGCGTCAATAATCCTAAGCTTATCCACCTTAATGGAGTGAAGCAGAAGGGAACAAGATCGCTTTTCGACGTTTTTAAGTGCATTGCTTTTATTCCGGACGATACGGAAATTGTGAAAGGCGCTCCGGAAAAAAGGCGGAGCTTTATTGACATGGCGGCTTCGCAGCTCAATCCGATCTTTATAGTCCACATCAACAAGCACAATGCCGTTATGAACCAGCGCAACGCTCTTTTGAAAGAAATCATGCAGGGAAAATCATCCGCCTCCGAACTCGATATCTGGGACAGGCAGGCGGCTCATGAGGGAACGCTTATCTCGTTTATGCGGAACGAATACGTTAAAAAAATAAACGAGATATGTGGAAGGCTCTATCGGATAATCTCCGGAGGAAACGAAGAGCTTGAGCTTGAATACAAATCGAACATTTTCCGTCCGGAGGATTTTGAAAAAGAATGCGGAGAAGAGGCTTTTAATCAGTATTACCGTCGAATCCGTGAGACCGAAGAATCCGATATCCGAACAGGCTCAACTCACGCAGGCGTTAACCGTGACGAGATACTCATAAAAATCAACGGTCTGAGCGCAAAGGATTTCGGTTCTCAGGGACAGATAAAGAGTGCGGCTCTTGTTATGAAGCTTGCGCAGGCGGAGATCTTTATGAAAAAATCAAAGGAGGCTCCGGTCGTTTTTCTCGACGACGTTATGGGCGAGCTGGACGAAAACCGTCAGCGTTTCGTATTCGACATCATAAAGGATATGCAGGTTTTTCTAACAACTCCAAACGAAAGTGCTCTTCTTCCCGAAATAAAGGGAAAAATCCTGAGAATAAGCGGCGGAAAAATTACTGAGGAGACTTGAAAATGTATCTTCACATAGGAAATAATTATTCCGTTGACACAAGGGACATTGTTGCAATTTTTGACATAGAAAATACGACTGTCGGAAAATCGACAAAGCTCCTGCTTGAACGTGCCGAAAAGGAACATAAATGTGTTTATACCACCTATGAAATGCCGAAAAGCTTTATTATAACCATGAAAAACGGCAGGGAAAGAGTCTATATATCGCAGCTCGCCGCAGCAACCCTGAGAAAAAGGCTCGAAAGCGGCGATTTCTAAACATAATAAAGGGATTCCAAAGGGTGGATTCACCCTTTGGCAGAGTGCAGGGACAGCGTCCTTGCTGGGGTATCGGGGAAAAGCCCCGCAAAAAGACAGCGAGAGAGCGAAGCGTTTCGAGTGGACTGATTGTAAAATGTATCCCTGTGAGCGTAGAGCGAACACGCTGTAAATCTGAGATGAGAAAAATAAAGTACACGCTTATAATACAATGCCGATAGTTTTTTCAAACAATTTTGAATCCAATTATTAAAATTAATAAATTTA
>CAJKFZ010000388.1 GCA_905199285.1 uncultured Ruminococcus sp. | reverse complement strand
CCGGAGCGCCATCTTTTGTCGTGCATCTTATGCTTGCGTCGGACATGATTTTCCAGAGCCTATTCTGATTATCGTAGACGTCGTATCGGTCGTAACCGCCGCCGAAATGCCTCGGCGAACCGCCTAAAACCTTGCTTATCGCCTTTGCAGCAGCCTCTCTTGTCAAGCCCGTACACTCCACTTCCACACCAAATTTTTGCGTTTTAATTCCTTCAAAATTTCCTGACAAATTATCTCCCTCCTCAATAAAAAATGTCTGTAGATTTTTTCTACAGACATCCTAATTTTTTCTTATTCAATATCAGTTTTCACTTCATATCCACCCTTGAAAATCACCAGTATTTCGGTCTTTCCAAGAACCTTTACACACTCGATTAATTTGCGTATCAGCACATTATCAAAGGTTTCCAATTCAAACTTTTCATGCTCTATCATGTCCATTATTTTGTCGAGTTTAGCCTGAGTTTCGGCGGAAGTTTTATTCTGAGATTTCAGGGCATCAAGCCGTTCGCTGAGCTGCTGCTCCTCTTGATAGAGCCTTGAAAACTCGCTGTCAAGCTTGTCCTCATCGCACTCGCCGGAAGCTATCAAACTTACAAGATCGTTCCTTGCCTGATCAATTTCCTTCAGCCTGTTTTCGATGCTGATCATTTCTTCCTGCCCATGACACTCAAGCACAGTTCCGATATTTGCCTTAAGAATTCTCGCAATATCATTCCGGCAGGAATAGTAATTATTTATCGCATGAATTATGGCTTTATGAAGCTGTTCTTCCTTGATCGTAGGCGAATCGAGGCAGTATTTTTTACCATGCTCCAGACGGCTGATGCAACGCCAGACCGCCAATTTTACGCCGTTTTTCATCCATATTTTACGCCTGTAAGGAGTACCGCAGCAGCCGCAAATCATCAGCTCTGACAGTGAGTATTTTCCACTGTATTTTCCTTGCTCTGTCTTGGTTTTGTCGCTGATTTTACGCTTGCCGGAACGCCTTGCAAGCTCCTGCTGAACCCGATTAAAAGTGTCCCTGTCGACTATCGGATCGTGGTGATCCGTCACCAGATACATGGGACGTTCGCCGTTATTTTTCATAACTTTGTGGGTTATGCAGTCAACTGTAAAGGTCTTTTGGAGCAGTGCGTCACCAACATATTTTTCATTTTTCAGAATCCTCTGTACCTCGCCTTTAGTCCAGACATTTTTGCCCAGCGCAGTCAGTCTATTCTGATCCATCAGCGATTGAGCAATGTTCAGCAGCGTATAACCGTCAAGGTACATTTTAAAAATCAACCTCACCGTTTCCGCTTCTTCGGGAACTATCTCAGGCTTACCGTCATCGCCTTTTTTGTAGCCGAGCAGATGCTTGTACTGGAATGCAACCTTGCCCTCACGGTACGCTTTTTCCTTGCCCCAACTGACGTTTTTACTTATGGATTCCGACTCAGCCTGAGCGAACGAGCCGTACAGAGCAATCATAAATTCCGAAGTCATTGTCAGCGTGTTGATATTCTCCTTCTCAAAAATCACTCCGATTCCAAGGTCTTTAAGCTGCCTCACATATTCAAGGCAATCCACGGTATTTCGAGCAAATCGGCTAATCGATTTTGTAATCACAAGGTCGATTTTCTTATTTTTACACATCCTGATCATACGGTTGAACTCTGTACGCTTTTTTGTCTGCGTACCGCTGATTCCTTCGTCAGCAAAAACCTTTACAAGCGTCCATTCTTTTTTTCTGTTGATCAAATCGGTGTAATAAGAAATCTGAACCTGATATGAATTCTGTTGTTCTTCCTCTGCCGTACTGACACGGCAGTAGGCGGCAACCCTTAATTGTTGGTATTTACTGCGGTTGATTTCCGTCTGAGCCTTTGCAGGAATTATTGTCACATTTGGCGCTGTGCTCATGATTTTCACCTATCCTCTCT
>CAJKFZ010000387.1 GCA_905199285.1 uncultured Ruminococcus sp. | reverse complement strand
CAAAACCAATTCTATATTCAATTTGATTTTTAGTAAGTGGATACTGATAATTAGACCACTGACATAAAAAATCATCTCCTTCTTCGTTCCATTCTAAAACGCTTTCAATGTCGTAATTGTTAGCCAATCTTATACTTACCATCTTTATCACCCTCCTCATAATATCTTATGATATCTCTGAAATACTAACGATATCTCAGTTTTTCAAAATGATGAACGTCAAAGAAGAACGAGGTAACGGATCATTCATAACATCAGATGCGGAATATAACGGTTTTAGGGTATAACAATATAAGCGTCATTTGAAAAATTTTTCAAATACCTTCATGCAAACCCATTCCGTTAGGCAGCGAACCTCCTATTTCCAACGGGATCATCCGTTCTGCGGAGTCCCAACCTCCTTCGTCCTGCCTATCCATAACCGGGCGTCGACTCAGCTCCTTTACGAGGTCATGCCTCATGGACAATATTCCTGCCGACTGCTGGCTCTTCTTTTTATTGCTTTGATTTTTTACTTCCGTAACAGTACCTTTCGGCGGACGTTCTCTGTTACTTCAGCATGATAGGTCTTACACCTGTTTATGCCACTTGCGGCATTGCTTCAGGACGCCTGATGTCGCATTTCAGTTTCTCCGTATCATAGTCAGCACCATGTTTCAGGATTGTGAAAAACACTCGTATCAGCTTATTTGCCAATGCCGTCAGTGACTGCATTTTCTTCAGCGGGTTTGTTTCTCTGCTTGTGTAATAACGGTGTATTTCTCTGAATTCCAGATTGGTCGTAGCTAAGGATAAGGCTGCTTCAAAAAGCAGATATCGTAGACGTTTTCGTCCTCGTTTGCTGATCCTCGACTTTCCGTGATGCTTGCCAGAACTGTTTTCAACGATTGCCTGTCCTACAAGCTTCTGAATCTGCTTTGCATCTGTAACCGGCTAATATCTCCGATCTCTGCGATAAACCATGACACGGTCTTCATGCCGATGCCTTTGATTTGCAGCAGCCTTTCGACAAATGGAACCTTTTTGACCAGCTTTTCGATCAGTTCAGTTATCTGTTTCAGCCGGCTTTGCAGCCTGTCATAGTCTTCCAGCGGAAGTGACATCTCTAATCTGGCAGTATCAAGTCCTTCAGTATAGCCAATGCTTCGCTGTGCAGCTTCAACCAGGGTCTGCGCCCTTTTTTACCGACTGCTCTCAGCTTCGCTTCCCGCCATATCTGATTGATCCTCCTTTTAAGCCAAAACTTTAATTAAACTTATTATAACTTATAAATCTTTTTACCATATCACGCCTTTTTTCTAAATTCAAAGATAGCATATTCTTATTAATATCAGTTAATTCTCCAATTTTATCTTTATACCAAATACTCACTGCTTCTGCTAATAACTTTCCAGAAAACATACTATTGGATAAAATTGCTATTCCCACAGAATTACTTGGTATCATTGCAACATATGCATTCCATCCGTAATTCAATCCAATTGAATACACTACTTTTTTTTGAGAACAAGTTGCAACATAAGCTCCCTTAGCCAATGGATTTAAACGACTCGTTCTTTTAAATAAATATTTCAAACTATCTTGTTTAAATAACTCATCCTGCGAAAAGTTCTTTATAATTCTAACAATGAATTCACTTACATCTTCAATGGTTGAATATAATCCCGCAGCAGCAAGTTCTGAATAATAGCGCCTTTTTATAGGCATCCCATAAATACCATGTGCTCTGGCAACCTTACTCCACATTATTTTATTCCAGTCAAAAGTACTTGAATTCATACCAAGCTTTTCTAAAATATTTTTTTGCATAAAATCTGAAAAACTCATATTTGTAACTTCTTCTATTAAAAGCTGTAATAATGAGTAATTGACACCAGAATAAATTATTTTTTTTTCTGTTTGTTCATCATATAAACTACCAGCTTTAATCAT
>CAJKFZ010000386.1 GCA_905199285.1 uncultured Ruminococcus sp. | reverse complement strand
ATCCTACAAATATCCTTCCGGAGCAGAGACAGTTGAATGAATTGGATTTGAAAAGAAGGGGCAAGTGCAGGAACAGACAATTTGCGATAAGGAAAAGCTTGGTTCCGGAAATAAGTATGATTTTTATGCCGGAGGGGAGCTGCCTTTGCTCAAAATAAGTACATCGGTAAATAACGAGAGAAAAATTCTTGTTATCAAAGACAGTTTTGGAGATTGTTTTTTGCCGTTTCTTGTCCAGCATTACAGCGAGATAGCTGTTGTTTCTCCTGAAAATCTGGAATGTTCTCTTAGTGAGCTTATAAATACCGCAGATTATGAGCAGACGCTGTTTATTTTTGGTATTGACAGTATCTGTTACAGCAGTAATTTTGAGAAGTTGAATTTATAAATTAAATTATGAAGGGAAAATGAATATGAAAGCGTTTATTACAGGTGCAACATCCGGTATCGGAAAAAAAATCGCTGAGAAACTCAGCGAAATGGGTTGGGAGCTTGTTCTGACAGGAAGAAACAAAGAGGTTCTTGAAGAAATGCAGTCACGTCTTGGAAAAACCGAGATCATTTCCGCTGAACTTTCGGATAAAAACGAAGTGTTCAGAGTTTATGAATTCTGCAAAGGCAAAAATATTGATATGCTCGTAAACAATGCTGGATACGGTCTTTTCGGACGTTTTGACGAAATTGACCTCGATGATGAGATAAATATGATAAACGTTAATATAACTGCTCTTCATATTCTTACAAAACTTTTTTTGCGTGATTTCAAAAAAAGGAACAGGGGAATCATTCTTAATGTCGCTTCTGTTGCTGGATTTATGACAGGACCTCTCCTTTCGTCATATTATGCTTCAAAAAATTATGTTTTAAGGCTGTCGCTCGGAATTTATGAAGAACTAAGACGTGACAGATCAAAGGTGAGCGTTACTGTTCTTTGTCCCGGACCAGTTGATACAGAATTCAATAATCGTGCCGGAGTCAGCTTCAGCGCAAAACCTATAACGGCGGATTTTGCTGCGGAATATGCCATTAAAAAGGCTCTTTCAGGAAAGCTTTTCGCAATTCCGGGACTTACAGCGAAATTGTGCGCAGTCGGACAGAGATTTGTTCCGCAAAAGCTGCTTTCAGCTGTCACATATGAGATTCAGCACGCTAAAAAAACTTCCGGCAGCAAGGAAAGGAATTTTAAATAATGCGGGATATAAGTTATCGTGTGGCTCTTGGAGGAATTGTTTCGGCATTATGTCTTGTAACGATGTTTCTTGCCGGAATACTTCCGGCGCTGTATCTTCTTCTTCCAATGATAGCCGGAGTCCTTATGATGATAATTGCCGTTGAAGTCAGCAGTAGCTGGGCGATGCTGACATACATAGCGGTAAGTCTTTTGTCAATGATCATAACATTTGACAAGGAAGCGGCTTTGATTTTTATTATGCTTTTCGGACATTATCCGGTTTTACGGATGTATATAGAAAAATTTCAATTAAAGAGTATTCGCTGGCTTATTAAATTTGCTGTTTTCAACATTTGCGTTATTGCGTATTTTTATGTAACAGTGTATGTTTTCGGTCTTGATCAAATGCTTGAGGAGTTTGGCGAATTCGGCAGATACGGAGCATATATCATGCTTGCAATGGTCAACGTTATTTTTGTTCTTTACGATATCAATCTTGATAATATTTACAGGATATACCGTCGAAAACTTATGCCTAAATTCAGAAAAACAAGGTAAAAATAATTTTTGAAAAAGCCGACAGCGTTATGCTGCCGGCTTTATTTATCCGATGATTTGGTCAGAAAAAAGATTTGATTCAATAAGCATATTTTCGTTCAGGTGTTCCTTGAATTTACATATAAGCACATACAATGCTGCCATTGAATCCAGTACATTTTTCAGATTTGCTTTTTGGTAGTTATAGCGTTTGTTTTCGGCTTGTTCTGTTTTATTATGTTT
>CAJKFZ010000385.1 GCA_905199285.1 uncultured Ruminococcus sp. | reverse complement strand
TGTAGCTTGCCACGCAAAACGCAAAAAAATGACAAGCAAAATACAAAAAAATCTACTAAGAGTAAAGAAAAAGCCTCTTGACGAAAAATCAAGAGGCTAAAATTATACAATAGTAAGAATATCAGAAATTTCACAGCCGAGAGCAGTGCAAATATCTTCCAAAAGCTTTAATTTTATGCTCTCAACGTTGTTGTTGCACCAGTCGCAAACAGTTGAGGGACGTGCCTTTATCAGGTTGCAAAGCTCTTTCTGAGACAAATTATGCTCCTTTAAAATGGTCTTTAAATGGCATTTAATCATTGTTTTCCTCCGTGTACTATTTTTACAATTAAAATAACGTATACCGTTATTTTCGCTCTAAAAAAAATACATCAATAGTTCGTGATGATCAGTTCCTTAAATTCGCCACGGCTGAGGTTATTCTGCCTTGAAACTGCGGCAATATTGAAATCTTTGTACAGCTCTCTGACGTATTCGTCATCATTATATGATAAAACAACCGTCCCTTGATTGCCTTTAAACAGGCGTTTAAACGCTCGTGATCGGAGTCTTTAAATTCAGCGTCATAATATTTTTCAGTCTTATGATATGGCGGATCACAGTAGAATAATGCTCCCGGACGATCGTAAACTTTGATAAGATTCTCGAAATCCTTATGCTCGATAACTACTCCTGCGCCTGTTTTAAGACGTTTTTCAATCTCAGAAAGATAATCAGGCGAGATGTTTTTCTTGTTGCATCCGTAAGTACGTCCGTCAGCTCCATAGCTTATCTTTATTTGGATATAAAACATTGCGGCTCGCTGAATATCGGTAAATCCTCGCATATCGATCTGAGTGCGTATATCCTCGAAAATCTCACGAGCGTTGATGTAGCCTGATATCTCACGCTGAAGCTCTTCCCGGTGAAATCTTATGCATCGGAACAAGTTGACTAAATGATTTTGTTGGCGAGCAGACTTTTGCCGCCGATCCAAAGAATAAATGATTTCATAAATTTTCCTCCTATAAATATAGTATAAAATAGCTGTCCTCCTGCGAAAAACAGGAGGGCAAAATGTTATTTCTCCGTGAGCGTTCCTTCGTAAGTAACGCCGTCAATGGTGAGAGATATTGACTTTGCACGTTTAGCTTGAGCAGTCGTCCCGGTTCTGTAACCGTCGTCGTATATACCGCCCTCGGAGTTGGGAATTCCGGAGATTTCTGAAAATGATCGGCAGAATTTTCCCAGCCTGCATAATGCACTGTACCGCTGGCTGTAGCGTGAATTTCCTTGCTGTCGATTCCCACAAGGTCGAGACCGTCATGGACGGAATCACCTTTATATGCCTGTGTTACTCTGAATTTTCCCATGTATGGACTGTTCATTTTCATTTTATTTATCCTCCTTAGAATTTTTCTGGTACTGTGTTCCGAAATAGAACGCAATAACGGTTGTAAAAATGGTTAGAAACTGATCTGAAGAAACATTTCCCTTCAACGTCTGAATAGCGAAAACCGCTGTTATAGTGAGTGTTACGATCGACTTTACATCAATAAGTTTAGCGAGCTTATTTTTCATTATGTACCGCCTCCCTCCAGAGCCGCAAATTTTTCTTCAAGCACGGCAAGACGTTCCTCAACCGAAGGCTTGTACGGCTCGTAGGTATCGTCGGTTATTTCTGCGTATCGGAGCATGGGGTAAAATGTCAGATTTTCTGCGGTATATCCAGCATAAATTATAATCAGATATCGTATTTGCGTCACATCTATGCCGACAGTTACATCAGCACCGTTACCATCATCTCTCCCGAGAGTGGTATAACCTGAGGTGAGATTCTGGAGATATACTCTGTACGTTGTGCCAGAGCCTCCGGACGGACATCCGGACAGCTTTAAAGGTTTGTTATACATTTCTTTTGACGGTGTGCCTTTGAACAAACCCAATTCGGCATTGGCGGTTGCAGTTCCGTTGATTGTCACCGAAC
>CAJKFZ010000384.1 GCA_905199285.1 uncultured Ruminococcus sp. | reverse complement strand
TGGTGTAGTCGAGTATCTTGCAATCCACTTTCGAGACGATCGGTTGCAATACGAACTTTCCGCCCCAGAACGTTGTATGAAATGTTCTGCTGTAGAGAAAATTACCTCTTCTTTTCTATATTCTTTTATAGAGCTTTCTTTCTCAAGAATTTCTGAAATTGAAGTACCGGAATCATCTTCTTTTTCAATAAAAGCATAATCGCTTATTCCTGCTTTTTCAAAATAATAATCCAGTCCATTAACTACTGTGACAATATTATTGACGCTGCTCGAAGCGAACATTGACGATAATATAACGAACAGCAGAAGAATGCAGTTCATGGTCTTTTTACGTTTCAAATCTTTTTTAAGTATTCTTAAGTACATATTACTCCCTCGCTTTCTGTATTTAATTATAGCATGAAAATATTAAATACTCCTTAAATCGAAAATATAGCTCAGAATAATGAATTTCAAGATCTGCTATTTGAATTTTACTTATTGTTTTATATTTGCAAACTAAGGATACTTTGACGATTATTTCTCAGCAAATTGTACATCCACCGCCGCAACGCAGCCATTAACAACAACGCAGGTAACTACGACTGCTAAGACAATAACTACGGATCAAATTTCAACAACTTCTGCTAAATCTATAGCAGTAACAACTAATAAACCAGCAACAACGGTACTAACTACAACAGACATCAATACAACAACACAAGTCACAACATCCACTCAACCGCTATCTACCGAACAAACTACTACAACTACCAAATGTACAGAAACAACTCCATGTATAAGCAATTATTTGAGTTCTTTTCCACTATTAAAAAAATTATATGCTATAGGAAAGAATGCTTGGTTTATTATTTATCATAATTGATTTTTTGAATAACATTCGCAGTCAATCAGGGTAATCCACAGTCAGATGGTAAATATCCATATTATCGTAGTATCTATTAAAAAGCCCCCGATCGGAATCAAATCCAATCGGGGGCTGAATTGTGCATAATCCTCTTTTCTATCTATTTCGCATACCAAATCCAGACAGAACCGTCTTTCATATCTTTACATTCAAGCATTCTGAAATTCGTCAAACTTGAATCGAAAAACAGCGGCTTATCATCTTTATCTGCAACAATCGGAGCGATGACCTGACTGATATTGTCAACTGCTCCTGCACGAAGAAACGCACCATTGATAATGCTGCCGCCCTCAAGCAGAAGCTTTTTGATTCCAAAAATGCTGTAAAGCTTATTCAGCGCCAAATTTATATCAATGTCATCTTTTCCTGCAAAAATATATGATACACCGATTTTTCTGTAATATGCGAGCATTTTCTTCGGCGTTGTTTCACTCAGCACCTCAATAATATGACAGTCACCATAACCGGGATCATCATCATGAATTTTGCTGTCCGTCCAGCCAACGGAGCCATGTCTGTCAAAGGATACTGCATAATAGTCATGCTTATGTGCAATGTAATCCTCGTAAGGAATATCCATATCAGAAAACTTTGATAAATCCGGCTTGAAGCCATTTGTAAAGCTTGATTCCATTGTTACACGACCGCAGGCAAAAGCATCACCTTTCAGCTTTCTGTTCAGTTCGTAGTAGGTTTCGCTTACCTGCGTTCCGATTTTTCCAAAGAGAAAATCTCCGGTCACTTTTCCGTCTATCGAAGTCACCATATGACATATCACAAGCGGACGTAAATCATGTTTTTCAATATATTTTTGCGCATAAGAACAGGTGGCTTTTACCTCTCCGCCCCTTGCATTGATTTCATTCAGGCAAAGACGCATCAGTTTTCCTGCAATGCCCTGTCCCTGCATGGATTCATCAACCTTTGTTGATTTTATCTCGTAAACATTATTTTCTCTTTTCGGAAAAATAATCTTTCCCACTTCTTTGCCGTTATCGTCGATACAGCTTATTTTACTTTCATAAGTTAAGAATTTCATTCTATTCTCCTCAGTTCTATAAGAATTCTACCTTTCCTGTTTCCAGATGATAAATCGCACCA
>CAJKFZ010000383.1 GCA_905199285.1 uncultured Ruminococcus sp. | reverse complement strand
AGGTAAATTCATGAGTCAGAATAATAACAATTACGATGAAAACGATATACAAATTCTCGAGGGACTTGAGGCAGTAAGAAAAAGACCGGGAATGTATATCGGCTCAACAGGTCCGGGCGGCCTGCATCATCTTGTTTACGAAATCGTGGATAACTCCATCGATGAAGCCCTTGCAGGCTATTGCAGCGAGATAACCGTTGAAATTCTCGAAGGCGACGTTATAAGAGTTTCCGATAACGGAAGAGGCATTCCCGTTGGAATCCATCCGAAAGAGGGAATCTCTGCAGCAACGGTCGTTTACACCATTCTCCATGCCGGAGGAAAATTCGGCGGCGGCGGATATAAGGTTTCCGGCGGACTTCACGGCGTCGGAGCATCTGTTGTAAACGCTCTGTCAGAATGGCTCGAGCTGACTGTTAAAGACGGCGAACACGTCTATTTTCAGCGGTTTGAGCGTGGAAAGTATTCCGAACAGCTTAAAATTACAGGCGATACATCCGAAACCGGAACAAGCGTAATGTTCAAGGCTGATCCGGAAATATTTGAAAGTACGGTCTACGATTACGAAGTTCTTTTAAAAAGACTCCGTGAACAGGCTTTCCTCAATGCCGGAATAAAGATCGTCTTTTCGGATAAGCGTGACGAGGAAAATATCGTCGGAGAAACCCTGCATTACGAGGGCGGAATCCGTCAGTTTGTCGAGCATATACACGCCACAAGAGGTCTTGAATCGCTCAGCGGAGAGGTAATTTATGTCTCCGGAATGCAGGGCGACTCTTTTGCGGAGGTCGCTCTTCAGTACAACGACAGCTACAACGAAGTCATCCTCTCTTTCGCAAATAATATCCACACCAAGGACGGCGGTTCGCATGAAAACGGCTTCAAGAACGCTCTTACGAAGGTCATCAATGAATACGGACGTAAAATGGGACTTCTGAAAGAAAAAGAAAAGCTCTCCGGAGACGATGTTCGTGAGGGACTTACGGCTATAATTTCCGTTAAGCTGACCGAATGCGAATTTGAGGGTCAGACCAAGGGCAGACTTGGAAATCCCGAAGTTAAGCCTTTTGTCGAGAAGCTCGTTCAGGAAAAGCTGATGAATTTCCTTGAAGAAAATCCCGATATTGCAAAAATGATTTTTGAAAAGAGTCTCTCAGCGCTTAAAGCCCGTGAAGCAGCTAAAAAAGCTCGTGAGGCAGAAAGAAGCAAAAACGCTTTCGGAAAAACTTCTATGCCGGAAAAACTCGCCGACTGCTCCGAAAGAGACAGCCGCTACACTGAAATTTACATTGTCGAGGGAGATTCAGCCGGAGGCTCTGCAAAACAGGGAAGAGACCGCCGCTATCAGGCAATTCTTGCACTATGGGGAAAGATGCTCAACGTTGAAAAGGCTCGTATAGACCGAATTTACGGCAACGATAAGCTCGAACCGGTAGTCACTGCTCTCGGAACAGGTATCGGCGAGGACTTCGATATCGAAAAGCTCCGCTACGGAAAAGTAATCATTATGGCGGATGCCGACGTTGACGGTATGCACATAAGAACGCTTCTGCTGACATTTTTCTTCCGCTATATGCGTCCGCTTATAACGAACGGAAACGTTTATATCGCTCAGCCGCCGCTTTTCCGAGTTGAAAGAAACAAGAAGATCTACTACGCATTTTCAGAAGAGGAACGAGATAAATATATCGCCGAGCTTTCGGAAGAAGGCAAATATAAGGTCGAAGTACAGCGTTATAAAGGTCTTGGTGAGATGGATGCGGAACAGCTCTGGGAGACAACTATGGATCCCGAACACCGCACTATCGTCAAGATCTCGATGGAGGACGCTTTGAAAGCCGACGAGACTTTCTCTATTCTCATGGGAGATAAGGTCGAGCCAAGACGTAACTTTATTGAGAAAAACGCTAAATTCGCTCAGGACCTCGATATTTAAGGGGACTCTGTCCCCTCAAACCCCTGCCAAAGGGGAGTACATCCCCTTTGGAAACCCGATATTAGGTCAATCTT
>CAJKFZ010000382.1 GCA_905199285.1 uncultured Ruminococcus sp. | reverse complement strand
TGTATATATTATTATAATATTCATTGATAATCTGTTCATTTTTATTCTTTATCATTTACTCCTCCGATATTTAAAGCAGCATACAATGTATCCTTATCAAATAATTGTTCTAAAGTTTTATAAGTTATAAGATCACCGTTTTCATCACACTTTCCACGAATAGCCATATCACGCATAGTTTCAAGATAACGCAGAATTTTATCATAATTTGGACGATAGGATTGTTCTCAGCTTTTTCTTTGTGCTTGTTTTTTGCGCCGATCTGACGGCAGGTTCTGTTCGGATTTTCAGGAGATTTCTCATTACAGTAAAATGTTTTGTAGCTGTCAGTCGAGAGGAAAAAACGTCCACAGTTGTGACAACGAAACGGTGCATTTCCATTTTGTACAGCTTTGAAAAAATCATATTGGATAACGCTGTGCGCATTGTGAAATTCACAGGTCTCCGTCATGATCAGCTTACTTTTATCGTCCGGATCGATCATTCCCGAAACACCAATATCAACGTCCATAGTTGAATTAATATCAGCTTTTTCATAATAAGGAACAACTGCTCTCAAATATTGTGAAAGTGCAGAATATTCGTTAAACGCCCACCATGCAGCAGTATAACTGTCTTCGTCACGCTTTTTGACTTGTGAAAAATACATATTTGAAACTTAAAAAATGCAGCAAGACATGATGTAAAGTCCAATCCCATAACCTGAAAACAATTTTTTATACTGCATGTACTCGGCATACTCTTCGGAAGCAATATCATACAGCCTGCTGTAGAAATCGTAGTTTTTCATTTTTTCAGCACGCTGTTTTTCCTTTTCCAAATCAATATTTACATAGCAGTATGGCGGTAAGGTTATAGCCATTTCCTTGATTTCAATAATACGTTTCACAAACTCCGTCATCGTCTGTTCGTTTTTTACTGCCATGCTGTTATCTGCAAACCTTGCAAAAGAAACTGTTAAATCGAAGATTTTTCCATGTTCTCATGCTTCATATTCAGCAGAGCTGTAGTAATTTCTCCTGCCTTAAGATTGCATTTTGTTGTGAAAATTCTGTCTTTATGTACAAAAAAGTAGAACTTAAAAAAGCTGTCATCAGGCTTATCATAATTTGGATTGTTTGGAATTGCGTTATTCATTTTATTTTTCCTTTGTAACGAATTGAATTTTACTTCTAAATTAATTATACCATACCTGTCAAGCTTGATTTTGTAATGAATGGAATTTTTGTGTGTAATGCGATTTGATAAATTGCAAAAAATTCTCCCAATAAATATGTGGGAGCGGTAAAAACAGATTGGAGTGTGATATGAATGGCAGAAGATAAAATTGAAGATGCAATTGATGAATCGGTCTATGATCCGCCTTATGTGGTAAAAAGCGGCTGTCTGTACGAAATGGTACAAATCAAAGATCAGACTGTTCCAATAAAACTTGCGGACTTCGTACCTGTGCTTGTTGCCGAAATAACTCATGATGACGGTACTGAGCAGACCAAACAATTCAAAGTATCTGCAATACACAAATCAGGAATTACTTTACCGGAAATAACTGTTTCAGCAGAGGAAATGCAATCAATGAAATGGCTGCTGACCGCTGGGGAGCATACGGAGCTGCACAGCCAAAACAAAATGTTCTGAACAAAATTTGTCATGCGATACTGAGTACCAAAACGGTAGTCGAGTTCAGAACTGTTTACTTGCAGACAGGTTGGAAGAAGGTCAACGAAGAGTATGTGTTTCTTATGCCGAATGCCGGGCGACAAATCAGCGTTGAGTTACAAGGTAAACTGAAAAATTATTCTTTCAACAGTAAGTGCTCGCAAGATGACTTGATTTACTTGCCTGCTATGCTTGAAAACAGCTTTGCTACGCAGAATGTTATGCTGCCGCTGCTTGCTATGACATTTATGTGTCCGCTAAATCATTTCCTGAAAACTGCAGGATACGAGCCAAAGTTTGGTGTAGCTTGCCACGCAAAACGCAAAAAAATGACAAGCAAAATACAAAAAAATCTA
>CAJKFZ010000381.1 GCA_905199285.1 uncultured Ruminococcus sp. | reverse complement strand
GGAAATCGTCTGGGAAATCTCCGCTTCCTTCTTACGATCTTCCACACTCATATTCTCATCCGTTGCGATTCGGATTCTCTCACCAAGAATCTTCTGTAATTCTACTAATGTCATAATGGATTCCTCCTAATCTTTTTTATAAAATTCACATTCATATCCGTCAGCCCTTAAAAGCAAGCCCTTTGCCCAAGGCGGCGTTCTTCCCATTTGTTCGCAGACGGCTTCAAGGGACATCCGCTTATCGCATTCAATAATCAATTCATCATGCACGTGAGCAACGATAAAGCAGTGAGACAACGTCCGCATAGCGTGGCAGAGGACATCTCTTGCAATCGCCTGAATGATATTCTCAACCAGTTTGCCACCGAATGTTTCAAGCCGCTCCCATTTCTTTGAAGCACCAACACCCATGTATGTGATACTTTCGCCGCCAAACTGGTTTTCACCGATACGAGGTTTCGCATAGGCAAGCCTGCGGCCGCTTGGAAGTTCGATAAACAGCATATTGGACCCAAAAACAAATGAGATCCCATGTGTTTCAGTTGTAGTTTTTTCTTTGATAGCTTGTTTTGCTGCATCGTCAACATCGTACCAGAAACGAACAATATTGGGGTTAGCAGCCCGCCATTTATCCACCATAGGCTTCAGTTCTTCTTCCTTCATGCCGTTCTCGATAGCACCCATTGCTTTCAATGCACCCACGGATCCGCCATAAGAACATGACAAGGAAGCTTGCTTTCCACGTTGTCGCAGATGACCGTTGATACCGTGCTTTTCTACAGGAACGCCAAACATCTGCGATGCGGTTTCGCAATAGATGTCGCCGCCTCGTTCAAATGTATCCAGCACCCACTGTTCGCCTGCGTAATATGCAGAACATCGCATTTCGATACTGCTGAAATCTGCTACAATGAATTTATAGCCTTTTCGGGGAACAAATGCAGTCCTTATCAGCTGCGACAGTGTATCCGGAACGTCATCATACAGCATTTCAATTTCATCGTAGTAACCGTGCTTAACGGTCTCTCGTGCCTCTGTCAAATCCGTGATATGGTTCTGCGGAAGATTCTGTAATTGAATATTTCTGCCCGCCCATCGCCCTGTCCTTGACGCACCGTAGAAGCTAAACATTCCTCTTGCACGATGGTCGGAGCAGGCTGTATTCTGCATAGCTGTATATTTCTTGACAGAAGATTTTGCAAGCTGCTGACGTAGATCCAGAACAGTTTTCACAGGCTCTTTTGCCGTTTTCAGCAGTTCTTTCACCTGTGCTTTGCCGAGAGAATCAGACTTATAACCCTGCTGCTCCAGCCAGTCTAAAAGCTGATAGACGGAATTTGGATTTTCAACTCCTGTCAATCTACGCATATCTGAAGACAGCTTTGCCTTTGCTTGTGCGTCAAGTGTGATTGCGGCATCAACAAGCTCCATATCGACTACAATGCCTCTGTCGTTGATTTCCTGATCGAGATAAAATTCCTCCCAGATAAAATCCGGAACAGGATATTTTGAAAGTTTGCGGTCAATTGCAAGCTCTGCTTCAACGTCACGCTTATTGTATGCCTTAAAAATCTTCCACTTTTCAGGTGCCTCAGCAGGAGTATGAAACTGCGGAGTGCCGTCAACTATGTCATAGGGAACACAAAAATATTTGATGAGAGCCTTGCCCTCGGTCATTTTCTGCTGTTCCAGATTCAGTACTTTTCCGACTTCGGCAAGGGATGATGGAAGTCCAAGAGTACGGCTGTGAATCATGGTGCAGTGCCAGCCTTTCGGATTCAGGTAATTTCCTACAGTATCCTCGTTGATGCTATAACTTTGAAAATACTGAGGATAATTTCTTTGAAGATAACGTGACAGACACACTCTTTCAAAATTCACATTAAAAGCTTGTTTGATGATTGTTTCATCCGTCAAAGCCGTTAAAATATCATCCGGAATTTTTTCATCATTCGCAATGTCAACAACCTGAACTTCATCGTCGTCGATGCTGTAGCTGAACAGCAGAATATCAAAATATGGGGAATCTGC
>CAJKFZ010000380.1 GCA_905199285.1 uncultured Ruminococcus sp. | reverse complement strand
AGTTGCCTGACAGGAAATAAATCATCAGTAATCCAAATGCTTCAAGTGTTAATGCGATTTCCACGAATACGATGAAAAACATCTTAAAACAGGAATTTATTATTTCAGCTTTCTCCGTCCGCTAACGGAATTTCAGATCGCAAAAATGTTTACGGCACATAAAAAATATCTTCCGGTTTTCAGAAGCTGCAATCTCGGAAGTAAGGTTTCTCCCGATATATGGTGCGGAGAGTGTCCGAAGTGTCTGTTTGTCAGCTTGATTTTGTCGCCTTTTCTTTCACGAAAAGAACTTGAAAATATTTTCGGAAGAGATATGACGGACGATGAAAAAATGCTGGAATATTTTATCGAACTTATCGGCGAATCAGACCATAAACCGTTTGAGTGTGTGGGCAGTGTAGGCGAGGTCAATCTTGCCGTTTCGCTTGCTATACGTCAGCTTGAGGAAAAGGGCGAGGAGCTACCTTTTCTTTTCGAGGAATATAAAAAACGTGGATCGTATCATCCTGAGAAAATAGACGCTCTGAACGATGAATACTGCCGTTATTTCAGCAGCGAAAATCTTCTGCCGGAGGATTTTAAGAAAATTTTGACTAAAGAAATGGAGCGTTTGCTTTGAATAGATTTGTCGAATACATTAGAGGATATACCGCAGGAAAGAAAATCTGCATTCTCGGTTTTGGAAGAGAAGGAAAGTCGACTTACAATATACTGAAAAAATATTGTAAGCCGGAAAACGTTTCAATTGCCGACCTGAATCCGATTGACAGAAATCTTAATAATATTCCGGAAAATGTTCAGCTCATTACAGGAGAAAATTATCAGACTTGCCTTGATGATTTTGATATGGTTTTTAAAAGTCCGGGAATCGTACTTGAAAAAAGTCCGAAGGATTTGAAATGTGATATAACGTCTGAAACGCAGGTTTTCTTCACCGTTTTCCGTGAGCAGATAATCGGAATTACCGGAACAAAGGGGAAAAGTACCGTAACATCGCTGATCTATCATATTTTGAAAGAGTCTGGAGTCGATTGCAGGATAGCCGGAAATATAGGAATTCCTGTTTTTGATATAGTCGAGGATATGAAAGAGGATACTGTTGTTGTCTGCGAACTTTCCTGCCACCAGCTTGAATATATGACCGTTTCGCCGGAAAAAGCTGTTTTTCTCAATCTTTACGAGGAACATCTTGACCATTATGGTACTATGGAAAAATATTACAATGCTAAGAGAAATATCTACCTTCACCAGAAAGAGCATGATTGTTTGCTGATAAATTCGGAAATTGCTCCCGAAAGCGGTGAGCAGTACATTTACACCGTTTCTGCGTCTGATTCTAATGCGGATATTTACGTCCACGACGGAAAAATAATCCGAAATGGAGAAGCTTATGATATCCCTGTTGAAAAAATCAAGCTGTTGGGAGTTCATAATCATTATAATATTGCGATTGCGTGTGCTGTTGCAGAGTTTTATGTTGAAAAAACAGATGTTGAAAAAGCTCTTTGCAGCTTTTCGCCGCTTGCTCATCGGCTTGAATACGTTGATACTGTAAATGGGGTTCGCTATTATGACGACTCTATTTCAACTGCCTGTGCGACTGCTATTGAAGCCGTTAAAAGCGTTCCGCAGGCTGGGACGATTCTTGTCGGCGGTATGGATAGAGGTATCGACTACAGCAATCTTGCAGACTTTCTCAGCAGTTCAGATGTGAATGTCATCTGCATGGAAGCTTCGGGCAAACGTGTTTTTGATATGATTGGTGAGATGAGTTTTAACGCTCCGGAGCGTATTCACTATGTTCCGCATCTTGAAGAAGCCGTTAAGCTGGCTTCTGAAATTACTCCAAGCGGAATGAGCTGCATTTTGTCGCCGGCTGCGGCAAGCTACGGTATTTTCAAGAATTTTGAGGAACGTGGGGACGTTTTCAAAAAGCTTGTCAGAGACTTAAAATAAAAATCCAGTGGGAGCTGATATACAGCTCCCTTTTTTCGGAGCAAGCGTATGAAATTGTTTGCGCAATTGGATGTAAT
>CAJKFZ010000379.1 GCA_905199285.1 uncultured Ruminococcus sp. | reverse complement strand
ATATAGCTGATTTGCTGGTTTTATGTGAATTCCTTGCTGTGCTTCGAGCCTGTTCCAGCCTCGAAACAGCATTTTTCATAAGATATGGATAGCTTTTATCTTCGATAAGAACCTCTCTCATCCTAAGAAGAATTTTTGTATTTATGTCTCCGGGACAATCACCGAAATAAGCCGGAACTTTTCCCTTGATCTGTTCGCAGTAAACAAGTCGTCTCTTGTGATCTACTTCTTCGACTATCCACACATGACCTGCTATTGCGATTTTTTCTCCAACGGGCGGCGGCATAACGATCGTTCCGAGTTCCTGCGAACCCCACCTTACAGTATATTCTTCATTTTCCTGAAAAACAGCATAAAACTTGAAAGAATTAACTATTCTTTCTCCGGCAAGACCGATAATAAGCCCGCCCTCATCAGTCCGCTGGATATGATCTGTTTCAAGAAGATGACGAAGAAGAATGCGGTAATCATCCTGCGTTATACGGTGAAAATATTTAAGTGAAAGGACTCTTGAAGCCAGCGAAGCAGGGGATAGCTCTCCGCATGAAGCAAGCGTACTCATCGTCTGATGATAAAGCAGACTAAACGGCAGTCTGTCCAGTTTGGGCGGTTCAACCCAGCGTTCCTCAAGATAAACCTGAACAAGAGCGATACCCTGCAAAAGCTTCCACGGAATCGTTTCGGGAAGCATACTTCTCGGTTCGGGAAGTTCCTCACGCATAACAAACCACATTTCCGGAGGAAGATCACGTCTTCCGGTTCTTCCCATTCGCTGAAGAAAAGACGAAACAGTGAACGGAGCATCTATCTGGAAAGCACGTTCAAGTCTGCCGATATCGATTCCCAGTTCCAGAGTAGCAGTTGTAACGGTTGTAAGAAAAACGTCTTCGTCCTTCATCGCAGCTTCTGCGGTTTCACGGTAAGCCGCCGAGAGGTTTCCATGATGAATAAGAAATCTGTCCGGCTCATGATTAGCTTCACAATAAGAGCGGAGAGTTGTTGTAACAGCTTCGCATTCTTCTCTGGAATTAACGAAAACAAGGCATTTTTTTCCTTTTGTATGCTCAAAAATATATCCCATGCCTGCATCAGCGTGTTCGGGCGCTTCATCAGTCTTAATATCGAGAACAGGAAGCGCATCAGCATTTTCTTTTTCTTCGGGAGCGTTCTGCTGGCTGATATAGAAATGCTCCATAGAGAGCCGCCATTTGATACCCTTGCTTTCGATTCTTGGAATGACTGTTCCTCTGCCTGTTCCTGAAGCGAGAAATTCTCCGGTCGATTCAAGATCGCCTATAGTAGCGGATAGACCGATCCTTCGTGGATTCACTCCCACAAGCTTTGAAAGTCGCTCGATAAGGCATAAGGTCTGACCGCCTCTGTCGCCACGCATAAGAGAGTGAACCTCGTCAATGACGATAAACCGCAGGTCACCGAAAAGTTTGGAAATTGCGGCGTGTTTTCTTATGAGAAGAGCTTCGAGGGATTCAGGAGTTATCTGTAAAATGCCTGAGGGATTCTTCATAAGCTTATTTTTATGCGACTGCGCCACATCACCGTGCCAATGCCAGACGGGAATGTCAGCCTCTTCGCAAAGCTCGTTGAGACGCATGAATTGATCGTTTATAAGAGCTTTTAGCGGACCGATATAAATTGCTCCGACACTTCTGGGCATATCCTCGGAAAAGAGCGTGAGAATCGGAAAAAACGCTGCTTCCGTCTTTCCGGAAGCGGTTGAAGCGGACAAAAGTACGTTTTCATCGGTATTGAAAATCGCATCTCCTGCGGCTGATTGAATCGCTCTGAGCGATTCCCAGTTATTACGGTAGATAAAATCCTGCACAAACGGTGCATAACGTTCAAAAATATTCATATCTTATATCTCAAACTCTGCAAATTCAGAATCGGAAGTTTCCTGTTCAGTTTTCGGCTTTGAATAAATCATATTTTCGGATGCAATAAAATCGCTTATAACGATTTGAGGGTTCTGATAAGCAATATCAAGAAGCTCGATAAAATCACGAATGACCTCACGTGG
>CAJKFZ010000378.1 GCA_905199285.1 uncultured Ruminococcus sp. | reverse complement strand
CCATAACCAGCAATAACCTTATCTTCCGAACCGTAAGTCGAGTCGGTGATTCTATTGTAAGAATTAAATCCAGTGTCATATGATTTATACGGAATTGTGAGTCGATTACTGCAATCTGCTATATATTGAAATTCGGGTTTAGGCTGTTTATTTGAAATAGACGTTGCTGAATTACCAATCGTAGTCAGCGATTTTGGATGCTCAACTTGTTGCTGCGGAGTGGCACTATCGGACGATGAAAATATGGCATCTAAATATTTAGATAATGCATCAAATGAAAATGGTTTGCCTGACATATTTTTACACTCCTTTATTAGTTATAAGAAATAATTTGATTGGCTGAATTGTACTGAATCCCGATTTTTTGAAAAAATAATATTTGAATTAAGATATCATACTGCCATTATCTCATTTTCTGAATTGAGAAAATCAAAAAAATCGGGATTATATGTAATATGTGTTTTATGCGAGGGGCATTACGCCCCTCACAAGTTTAAATTATCCAAGCAGCTCATCATAGAACGGTTTCATAGTTTTCATAGCAATATTCTTGGTATTGATGTCGCTTGCAATATAGTATTGGGTGCTGACATTGCAGCTGCTGTGACCGAGAATAGCGCTCAGGTTCTTGATATCCATATTGGTGGAGGCGAGTGTGGCATAGGATTTTCGGAGCAGGTGAGGATAAAAGTTGTCTATACCTGCTTCTGATGCAATTTTCTTGCTCCAGTTTCTCAAAGTAGACGGGTCAACAAAACTACCAAATTCGTTGCAGAATATGTATGGATCATCAAGATATTGTCCGCAACTTATTGTGGCTTCCTCCTTCTGTTTCTCAAAATGTTGATGCAGAAGCTTAGCAAGTTCTTCGGGTATGGGTATCTGACGTGGCTTTGAATTTTTGGTTGAACCGATACGAAGAACAGTTTGCTTATTAGATTTACCTGAGAAGTCTTTCACACGATTGAGAGAACCCTCGATTGAAAGATAGTATATTCCATTCTCGTGTTTCAGTGAACTTCTTCTCAATGCTCCGAGTTCACCGATACGGCAGGCTGTCATGAATGCCAATGGGAAGAATATGCCCCAGCGTTCTCCTCGGCTGACATTTATAAGTTTCCTGATCTGTTCCAGTGTCAGATATTCAACAGACTTTTGTTGGAGTTTCGGAAGAATAATGTACTCCGCAGGGTTTTTGTTGATTATATCAGCACCCATAGCTGCATGGAGACTCTTTTTAATCATCAGCATCATGGAGCGTATTGTTTTTGTACTCAGTCCGTTGTCATTTTTTAGATTACCGTTTGAAGTAAGATAACCGATATAATTTTGCAAATCGCATACATTTAAATCTTTCAGCTTGATTTTACCAATATGGTGCTTGGAAATATGCTGTTCTATGTAGCACTCATAGCCTGTTCTGGTGGAATCCTTAATGTTCGGAGTAAAGTTTTTCAGCCAGAAAGTCAGCCATTCAGAAAGTGTTATCATTGGATTGCAGAGAGAATGATCTGTTTTACCGTATTTTGAAAGCATATCATCACGCCATTTTTCAGCTTCGGTTTTTCTTTTGAAATTCTTACTTACTCTGCGTTTGCCATTGGGACGTGAGAAATCTGTAATCCATACTTCTGCCCTGAACGGAAAATTTTTACTTGGGTGCTTTGGTTTGTAGACTGTACCTGTTCCGTTAGCTCCTTTACTCATTTTCCTCACCTCCGATTTCAGAAGATGAAGGCATATTGTCACGAATCATCTGTTTCAGTGCTTCGACCGACAGATATAGTTTTCTGCAATTCGGAAATTTTACAACCGGAACATTTCCCTCATGTATAAGGCGGTACATCGTAGTGCGACCGATGCCGAGAATTTCACAGGCTTCGGCAGGTGAAATAAGAAGTTTTTCTGTTGACTGAGCGTTTTTCATGACAGTTGATCTTTTCACAAAAAAGCTTCTATTATATTGAAAAAATCTGTATAAATATATTATACCACATTATTCCAAAAAACAAAAGCTTTTTCTACAAATTTTTTTAAGACAGGTGATTTT
>CAJKFZ010000377.1 GCA_905199285.1 uncultured Ruminococcus sp. | reverse complement strand
CATCGACGGTATGGTAAATGGTTATGTCCCTATCAAATAATGAGAATAATCGCCTGCAAGCATGAAAATGCTATATACACAGCCCTTTCGCAAATTATTCCCTTTTGCGATAATAAGACCGTATTCCGCATAATCAAGCGGAATTTTTTGTTTTCCTGACGAGAAAAATGACGGCAAATAATCTTTTAAGCCACCGAGAACAGATCCGAAACCGACTTCATATACTCGACTTTTTGCTCCATTGATGAATGAACATAGCGATTAAGCGTGATTTGTACGTTGCTGTGTCCTAATATTTCAGACAGCGACTTTACGTCAACTCCTATTGCTATACAGTTCGTGGCGAACAGGTGACGCAGCGAATGAAAAGATACGTCCGACAGATGAAGTTCAGCAAGGATCCGCTTAAAGCGATACTGCATTACTCTTGGCTCTACAATTCCTTGCGTTCCCGAAAGAAGATAACAGCTGTTACCTGTTCTATGATTACTCAAATAAGGTATAATGAACTCCGGCAGCGGGATTTTCCGAATAGACGAGCTGCTCTTGGGCGAAGTCACCACCAGCTTTGTGGCTGTATTTCCGTCAATATTCTTAATTCTCTGAACCGTGTTCCTGACGGTCAGAATTCTTTTTTCAAGGTTGATGTTTTCCCATTTCAGCGCACAAAGCTCACCTATACGGATACCAGTTGCCGCAGATAGTAAAATGCCGACATTTGATGATGTCGGGTTAGAAATGAGATAATTGTTAAGTCGAGCCTGCTCTGTTTTATCGAGCAGCTCTTTTTCTTTTGCTTTGCCTTTGGGCGTTGCCATAAATGTTGATTTATCCTCATAACCAAAACGTTTCCTGGCAAAGCGGCACGCTGATTTGATTACCGCTGCAATATCAGCGGTATATTTGGGAGAAAGTCCGCTTGCCAGCTTTGAATGCACGAAGTCATTAAGTTTTTCGACCGTCAGCTTTTCATAAAGTGTTTTTCCGAGCGATGAGCTGATGTGTTTTTCATATTTCATCTGATAGTTCATATAAGTGGATTCTTTTACTTTTAGCCGAATGTCCGCAAACCACAACGAAAAAAGATTGTTAACCGTCAGATTCTTTGGAATAGATGAAACATCGGTTTTAGAACGTTTCTCCGATAATTTGCCCTTGACCTCGGCATAGGTTTTCCCGTATATTGAGGAGTATCTTGCTGTTCCGTCAGCCCTAACTCCGCTTTTATAGCGTCCTTCCCAGCGACCGTCTTTTCTTTTGTAGATATTCTCACCGCGTCTAGCCATTGTATAACCCCCGATTCTGACAACATTTTTGACGGTAAATACGGCTTTAAGGTGGATTTTTCTTTTCAGTTCTGCCCATTTTACGGTTCAAATTTGCTGTCTGTAATAGTAATTGAGTGAATTTTGGCTTTAGAATTGCGTTTTTCAGCCGATTTGCCCTTTCGCAAAAGGGAATAATTTGCGAAAGGGATGTGTATATAGCTTTCTCATGCTTGCAGGCGATTATTCTCTTTATTTGGGAGGGACATAGCCATTTACCATTCCGTCGATAACTGCTTTCCCATCAGGCGGAAGATTTCTGTACAGATCCTGCAGCTTTTGTTCAGAAATGTGAAGATTAACGCCGGAGCCGCCGACTGTCCTGTACGAAAAGCGCAGTATGTAATCTATGGATACGCTATAAAAGTTGGCAAATACCCTCAACACATCGCAGGGAATATTCTCGCCGTTCTCATAGGCTGATATCCTCGAAAGAGAAAGGTTAAGCCTATAAGCTACCGCTGTCTGCGTCAGATTGCGGCTCTTACGCAATTCATAAAGCCTGTTAGCCCTCTCTTTCAAAACATCACCCCCTATGGTTATATTATAGCAGGGTTTAACAGGCTAAGTTCCCGTTTTTCGGGAAATGGATTTTCGTTATTCGGGAATTTTATGTAAGAAAAATGCGGCAGCTTTTTAACTGCCGCATTGAGTAGGTAGTTAAAAAGGCATATCAAATAGTGTAAACACTTGTCATTAATCTGAAGTCATTTTCACGCCACAATTATCAAG
>CAJKFZ010000376.1 GCA_905199285.1 uncultured Ruminococcus sp. | reverse complement strand
TTTAACAAAAAACTAAAAGTATTTTTTGCGAAAATGAAAAAGAAAACAGTAAAATTATAACGTAAAGTGCGATTAGGACAATTTTCAACACGAATTTTTGTTGATTTTAACAACACACATTTACCTTTTTCGTTAAAATGATGAAAAGAGCATTGGTAAATATGACGAATATTAATGCAGAACAAAAAGGAATCCAGCGAAACGAAGGCTATCGTCTCCGAAAGATTCCTTATCATTACTTATGAAATAAGATATTTTTCCGAAAAATCGTGCATGGTAAGCGGCTTGGAATAATAGTATCCCTGAAAACTTTTGATATCGTAATTTGTAAGGATATTTCTTATCTGCTTAGTTTCAACTCCCTCAACGCAGACATCCGCCTGAAAGCTTCCGGCAAGACTGGAAATAAAATTAACCGTTTTTTTGTCGGAATCGCTGCATTCGATGTTTTTAACAAACTCCCTGTCGATTTTTATGGTGTCAACCTCAAGAGTTCTTATCAGACCGATAGCTGAAAAGCCTGTTCCGAAGTCATCAAGAGCAATTTTGATCCCATGACTTCTCAGAACTTTGAACATAGTCCGGAGATGATTTATATCTATCAGACGGCACCTTTCGGTCAATTCAAGGCAGAGATTTCTTGCGTCAAACTTAGTTTCCTCCAGAATATTCAAAACATCCGAAACAAAATCACGTTTTTCAAGCTGAGCGTATGAAATGTTAACATGAACTATAAAATCAGGATTTCTTTCCACCAATTTCCTGCTGTCAAGTATCGCCTGACGAAGAACCCATTTTCCAAGTTCAGGAAAAATCGGATCCTGCTCAAGAATAGCCACAAACTGTGCCGGAGGAACAATTCCGTAGGTATCGTTTTTCCATCTGATAAGTGCCTCCATACCGGTAAGTTCTTCCGTTCTGGCACTTACGATGGGCTGATAACAAAGGAAGAAGTTCTTGCATTCATCAGTAACACATCCTCTTATAACATTGAGCATTTCAATATACTGTCTGTTATCGTCGCTAAGAGTATCACGAAAAACCTCAAGGTCTCCCAGCTTGCTGTTTTTCGACTGATAATACGTATATTTAATACAAGAGCAGATAGTATCGCCCGAAAGGTTGAAATTATCGACAAAAATCAATCCGGCATTCAGCGAAAGAATTACTTTTTCACCGTTTACATAAAAATCATGAATAACATCTTCCTTGATCTCATTATAAAATCCGGAAATTTCACTAAAAGACAAATCGTGAGTAATAACAGCAAATTTTGTTCCGTCAAGCTTGTAAACGCTTCCCCTGCCGTTAAATCTTTCCTGAAGCAGGTATCCGAAACGATTCAGCACAAGATTTCCAAAGCTGAATCCATATATATCGTTTATAGTTGAAAATTGACTCATACCGATCATAAGAATCGAATTTGATTGCTGTTTGCGGCAAAACGCTTCAATATCGTCAAAAAAACCGTATAAGCTTCTCAAACCTGTAACAGCATCAATATAACTGGGAAGGGCGTGATTTTTTATTGCTCCGCCAAAAAATTCCGGCTTGCCGTCAGCTCCGTTAATTACAAGTCCTTTACAGGTACAGATAACATAACTTCCGTCTCTTGTTCTGGCACGATACTGAATATTATGGCTGGACGCTTTTCCGGAGAAACAATTATCAATGCTTTGACGATATTTTTCACGATCGTCCGGATGAATATGCTCTTCCCATATCTCACCGGCATTATGCATATATTCATCAGGCAGTCCCAGATAATCGACCGCCTTTTTAGACCACCTTGAATAATTATTCTTCATATCGCAGAGAAAGACATAGTTATCCTCTGCAATTGCAGAAAGAGCCTCAAAAAAGCTATCAAGTTTTCTAATACTATCTCCATTCATATATCTCACTCCAATTCATTATAACCGATTCAAAGAACGTTAATCATATTTTAACACAATTTCAAAATTTTGTCAATAGAATTTGTGAAATTCGCCATAAAACAAAATCAGACCGCTGAAACAATACTTGCAGCAGTCTAAAAAAATATATTCTACAATAAATGTCTATTTT
>CAJKFZ010000375.1 GCA_905199285.1 uncultured Ruminococcus sp. | reverse complement strand
GGAATGTATTTCATTTCATCCGGAACGGAGATATACGCAGGAGCAGCTTGCGGAGATTTTGAACGTTACAGAAAAAACGGATATATCTGAAAGCGAAGAAAAAACTGTTTCGGACGGCACTGAAATGGGTTTAAAACTGATAGAATCACAGTGTGATTTTATTCAGCATTGCCGTGATAATGCGGCAACACTTTCAGAGCATGACTGGTATGCTATGATCACAAATCTTGTACCGTTTCAGGGCGGAATTGCAAAAGTCCATGAACTTTCCAAAGATTATCCTACATATACGGCACAGGAAACAGACAGCAAAATCGCTCATTTTCAAAAATCCGGGACAGGTCCGATGACTTGTAAAATTATCGCTGAAAAAGGATATCAGTGTTCAAAGCTAAAAAGCGGAGAATGCACTTGCAAATCTCCTGCTTCTCTTGCATATCTGCCGCCTTCATTTGATGGAATCAAGGTACTTGCAGATACGCTTGAAGTCAGTATTTATGAAATGGATAATTTGCAGACTGTTAGGCATTTTATTGAGGAATATTTATTCAATCTGGACGTGGTAAGTACCAATGCGGTGATCAGTCATTTACTGAAGGAGAAGTTTCATTTTAAGCAGGCTGATGTAAAACCAATGCTGCAATATCACAAGGAGATATACCGTAAATTTGAAGCTGCAAAACGTTCTAAGGAACATAGGCGATCTTCAGCACAGATACCTTCATGGTATGAAGCAACGGAACGAGGACTCAAGTTCCTGCCCGATATTCTTGCGGCAGATATGGCAAAAAATACTGCGGCATTCTATGCTGCTGAGCAGTATTATCGTTATGAACATGGCGTATATAGTGAGATTTCAGAATTAGATGCTAAAAACTTGGTTCGTGAGAAAATGCTTCCCGGCAATACAAAGCTGTCGCAGATCAGTGATGCGGAAGGACAGTGGAGAATGCAGATTCAGCGTGATGTGCGTGAACTCAATGCAAATCCGTATATTATCAATGTCAGAAATGGTTTGTATAACGTTCTTGAAAATAAGCTGACAGAGCATAATTCGGAATATTTGTCGACAGTACAACTTGCAGTAGATTACACACCTGGTGCGGATTGTCCGAGATTTAAGCAGTTTTTACATGAAGCTCTTGATGATGAACAGGTCATTCTGATTCAGGAGATGCTGGGCTATTTTCTCATTCCTGTTAATAGGGCACAGAAGAGTTTTGTCATTGTAGGAGAAGCCGGTGCAGGAAAATCAAAGCTGCTGCTTGTACTGAACGATATTCTTCTGGGAAAGGAAAATGTCAGCAATGTATCATGGCAGTCTTTGAATGAGCGTTTTAAGACGGCAGAGTTATTTGGTAAACTGGCGAATATTTTCGCTGACTTGCCAACGAAAAACATAGATGACAACGGTATTTTCAAGGCTCTTGTCGGCGAAGATTATCTGACTGTGGAACGTAAAAATAAGAATCCATTTTCATTTCAGCCCTATGCAAGGCTTCTTTTCTCCTGCAATAAAATACCAAGAAATTACGGTGATAAATCAGAGGGCTTTTATCGTAGGCTGATTATTGTCAGGTTCAATCATGCAGTACCGGAAGAAAAACGTGATCCTGATTTATTGGAGAAATTCCGCATGGAAGCAGATGGCATTTTTCTATTTGCACTGGAAGGATTAAGACGTTTGATGAACAATCATTTCAAGTTTTCCGAAACGCAGGCAAATCGTGAGGAACTTCAAAAATATCGTGAGGACAGCAACAGCGTACTTTCATTTGTCAAGGAATGCTGTGAAATTTCATCGGACGGTGAAGTCAGCAGAACGGAATTGTTCAATCGTTACAAGGAATACTGCACCGATGCCGGACTTGCACCTTTTGCACAGAGAAACTTCAATGCAGAGTTGGAGAATAACTATCCATCAGTACATAAAGCCACAGATAAACTTGGAAAAAGGCGTACATGGAGAGGTTTGCATTTCTGCGAATATGAAGATTGACGGCTTTGACGGCAATTTGCCAATGTGCGTGAAATCGGGAAAGAAAACGCCAGTGGCATCTTGACCTTTTTGACACTAAAATCCTAT
>CAJKFZ010000374.1 GCA_905199285.1 uncultured Ruminococcus sp. | reverse complement strand
TAATAGTGGGTTGCCAAAGGGTTTATCACCCCTTTGGCAGGGGTAAGGGGACAGAGTCCACTTAATTATCACTGTAATTTTCACGAAGGAATTTTATTTCCTTTGCGTAACCGTCTATATCGTTTGGAGTTTCCAGAATGACTGGCAGTCCTCTTAACTTCGGATGATTTATCACATTGATAAGAGCGTCTGCGCCGATATGTCCCTCACCGATCTTAGCGTGTCTGTCCTTATGAGCGCCGCAGGGATTCATACTGTCGTTCAGGTGGATTGCTTTAAGCATATCAATTCCGATAATGCGGTCAAATTCCTCAAGAACTCCGTCAAGGTCGTTCACGATATCGTATCCGCCGTCCCAGACATGACAGGTATCGAAGCAGACTCCAAGCTTGCTTTTAAGCTGAGTACGATCAATAATTTCACGCAGCTCCCCGAAATTCCGTCCGACCTCAGAACCTTTTCCGGCCATAGTTTCAAGAAGAACTATCGTTGACTGTTCTTCAGTAAGAACATCGTTGAGCTGCTTGGAAATAAGCTCTATCCCGACATCTGCTCCCTGTTTGACGTGAGAACCGGGGTGAAAATTGTAATAATTTCCGGGAGTAGCCTCCATACGTTTCAGGTCATCCGCCATAGCTTCTCTTGCAAAGCGGCGGATATTTTCGTCGGCAGCGCAGGCATTCATGGTATACGGAGCATGAGCGACTAGCTTTCCAAAGCCTTTTTCGTCTGAAATCTCAAGAAACCTCTTGACGTCATCCATGTCGATAGCCTTAGCCGAACCGCCTCTCGGATTTCTCGTGAAGAAAGCAAACGTATTTGCATCAATGTCAACCGCCTGTTTGCCCATAGCCTGATAGCCCTTAGAACTTGATAAATGGCATCCGATATAAAGCATTTTTTACCTCTTATTCCTCAATTGTTACCTTTTTCATAATCTGCGGTTCAAGCGGCTTGTCGCTGTAATCCGTTGCGACTTCAGCGATCTCGTCAACAACTTCAATTCCCTCGATAACCTTTCCGAAAGCGGCATACTGTCCGTCGAGATGAGGAGCGTCCTCGTGCATGATGAAGAACTGTGAACCTGCGGAATCCGGCATCATTGAACGAGCCATTGAGAGGACTCCTCTTGTATGTTTAAGATCGTTTTTAACGCCGTTTGAGGAGAATTCGCCCTTGATATTCCATCCCGGACCGCCTGTTCCGTTGCCTTTAGGACATCCGCCCTGAATCATAAATCCCGGAATTACTCTGTGAAAAGTAAGACCATCGTAGAATCCGCTCTTAACGAGTTTCTCGAAGTTCTCGCATGAGATCGGAGCAATATCGGGATAAAGCTCAATTTTGATTTTCTTTCCGTTTTCCATTTCAATAACAACCATTTGAATAACCTCCGTTATTTAACCTATTTCAATTTCAACAACCGACGGTGTTTGTATTCCGCCGTAATATCCATATGGATCGAGATAATTGGGCTGTTCGCTGTCCCAGAATTCATCAAGCATTGATTTTGTTGTCGTAACGGCTGTGGTTTCACCCGAATACGGCTCTGTCGTCTCAGCAGCTCTTGGAACGATAATTTCCGCTGTTGTAGTTTCGGTAATTATCGGCGAAGAATAAACAGCTGGCTTGTTTTTTTCTTCTTCCTTATTCTGCTCTTCAATGTCTTTCATGCAGGATCTTCCGGCAAGAACGACCAGCAATGCCGCCGCAACAGCTATCAGAAGCGCAATTGCTCTCTGATTATCCATATTTTTCTCCCCATTCTTCAATTTTGGCAAGACCTGTTAATATTATACTGTTTTTTTAGATATTTGTCAAGCCGAATGATTGTGTTCATCAGCCTTAGCCGCCATGAAGGCAAGAATCGCTAATGCGATGCAGACAAATGCCATAATTACCGGAACAATGCTGATTTGACCAATATCCTCTCTGATTTCGTTTAATTCATTTTTCTCAATAAATCCGGCAATCATATTCACGATATAGCCTATCATCGGAAAGAATAAAGAAATTCCAAGCATTTTCAGTGACGCTTTTTCATTTTTCAAGCAGAGCTTAACAATTGCAATAACAGCGAAAATTGCAGCTGTAACAGCCATTAT
>CAJKFZ010000373.1 GCA_905199285.1 uncultured Ruminococcus sp. | reverse complement strand
GGAATAGCTTTGCAATCATTCATAATCTCACCTTGCTTTCATATGGTATTTTATAATAATTATACCATATTCAAAAATAAAAAACAAGATATAAACAAAACTACTTGACTCAAAAACTCATTTCAAATCCCCATTAGCAGGATTATCAAGAACCCTTCCTTCAGCAGAAAAGCGTGAACCATGACAGGCGCAGTCCCATGAGTGTTCAGCGGAGTTCCATTTAAGCGCACACCCCATATGAGGACATCTTTTATTCGTTGGAGTAAGCAGATTTTTGATAGCTTTTCCACCATTTATGAAAAGCTGCGACTTTATAATATTCCTCGACGGACTAAAAATATCCGCATAGTCATTTCGCTTGCCCATAATCATATCGCTGAGTATCATTGCAGATACCATAGCACTCGTCATGCCCCACTTATTGAATCCGCTTGCCACATACAAATTTGGTGTATTCCGTGAATATTTCCCGATATACGGTATTCCGTCAAGGCTCATGCAGTCCTGCGCTGCCCATTGATATTTCTCCTTAGCATGAGGATAGTGGAGCTTTGCAAAGTTACGCAGCTCATTCCAGTTTCCGCCTTTTTCACCTGTCCTGTGACCTCCGCCTCCGACAAACAGTAAGTCGCCGTAATTCCTGAACGACATTCCCTTGTGATCCTCGTCAACATACATTCCACTCACATTCGGAGCATTATCCACAGCAATAATGTATGAACGGTGCTGATAAAGTTTCAGAAAATAACTTCCATGCTTATTGATAAAAGGAAAATGAGTTGTGACAATAACTTTATCTGCTTTGATTCTGCATCTGTCAGTAACTGCCGTATTGCCTATCATTTCACGCACAAAAGTATTTTCATATATGTTGAGTCCGCCTGCAATAGCTGAAATAAATTTAAGCGGATCAAATTGTGCCTGTTTCGGGAATTTTACTGCTCCTACCAAATTTATCGGTATCGGCAGATGCTCGCTAAACTCCGCCTTATAGCCGATTCTGCCAAGTACATTCATTTCACTTTCAAGCTGTTTTCTGTCATTTACTGAGTACACATAATTGTCCTTTTTCTCATAACCGCATTCGATATTACGACACATTTCCGCATATTTATCAAATGCCAATCTATTCGCATTCAGATATTTCTGAGCGGCTTCAATACCGCCACTTTTGAGAATTTTCTGGTAGATAAGTCCATGCTGAAAAGTGATTTTTGCAGTTGTATTCTGAGTTGTGCCGGAGCATATTTTGTCCTTTTCCACCAAAACATATTTCACTCCATTTTGATGCAGAAAATATGCTGTGAGAATTCCTGCGATTCCTCCGCCAATTATAAGAACGTCGGTTTTGGCGTCTCTATCCAGTTTCGGAAATTCCGGCAATTTCGTATTAGCCTGCCATACTGATTTCATAGTCTCCTCCATTGCCAAAACGCCGTTTGAACTTACTCCAAACGGCGCTGTTTTTTACTGATCCTGCAAATCTGCCGCAGGTATATCGTTCTCCATATTATCCCTCGCAAGGTCGTTGTCGATCACAGGATATGCAGAGGAAATCGGAACTTCGTCTGAGTAGGATTTATTATGCCATACCTTCTGCGAAGAGCTTGAAGTTCCTGCAATTATCGGATTTGCATGAGCCTTTCCCGACTTAGCTTTCCCCTGAATTTCGGGTACAGGAGATACATCGTTTTTCGGCTGAGTATGTGTATAATCAGGTCTTTTCATTCCCTTTTTCGCCATCTTCATCACCTCTGGGTTAGTGTATGATAAATATCGAATTATATTCATAAAAAGAATAATTCTTCTGAAGTGTTATACTGAATTTCATACGAATATCAGCGTAATAAAACCACTGTCTATTTGTGGTAATTTAATCTTCTTCCTGAAAATGATAGTATGTAACATCAAACAAAAAGTGAATATTATATTATATAATAAGACAAAAAGTTTTAAACAGTCTGTTTTATCAGGATTATATTTATTCATGCCATGTGAAAGCATATTACGGTTTAATCCGTTTTCAACTGTGAAATTCTTGGCATCTTTAAACATTTTTTCTATAATAAGTCTTGTGGATTGAGCAATTACAGAATATTTTGTTTTTTCTTCATCAATAGCCTTAATAACA
>CAJKFZ010000372.1 GCA_905199285.1 uncultured Ruminococcus sp. | reverse complement strand
CTCTTCGTCTATGACAATAATGCTCCAATGAAATTTACATTACAAAATAAAAGTGATACCGATCTTATGTTGATCAAGAACATAAAACAACGCTTCGCAAACGATGTAAATCAAATGCAGCGTTCCACCATATCACAGCATAAGGAAATCTCTTGCAGCATTGACGGAAAAAGAATTTTTGTTAGCATCATCACAATCCCCGGTAAAAACGGCAATACAGAAATATATGCAGTTGATATACTAAAAAACGAAAGAGAACAAATGTGGAAACTTAGCATTCATTTTATTATCATTATAATACTTGCCTTTGCAGCTTTGTTTATTTTCTCTTATATCTTTACTCGTATGCTTCTTAAACCGGTTCGTCAGGCACATGAACAACAGGCTCATTTTATCGCAGCTGCCTCTCATGAAATAAGAAATCCTGTTAATACCATTATATCTGCACTCGATGCGATGGACAAATGCGAGGGAAAGCAACATGATAATTTCGCAGATATCGCCAGAAAAGAAGGCAAGCGTCTAATGCTTCTTACAGAAGATCTTCTTACTCTTGCACGTTCTGATAATGGGAACTTCACTTCAAATTTTGCTCCGACAGAACTTGATACTATTCTCCTTGACTGCTATGAGGCATTTATGGCTCCGGCACAAGAAAAAGAGATACACATTAATATAAAACTGCCTGAAGAAAATGTTCCGATAGCAAATATTGATTCTGAACGCATAAAGCAAGTCATCTCCATTCTCCTCAGCAACGCTGTAAGCTATACTCCTGTAAGAGGGAAAATCGACATATCCTATTCTGTTGAAACTCAATGGCATATTATAATCATTTCCGATAATGGAAGTGGAATATCTGATGAAGATAAACGTCATATCTTCGAGCGTTTCTATCGTGCCGATCATGCCCGTGAAGACCGCTCTCACTTTGGTCTTGGTTTAGCTATAGCAAAGGAGATCATCGATCTTCATAATGGTAAAATATTTGTTAAGGACAGTGATTCAGGTGGTGCGTCATTTATAATTTATATTCCTATCACATAAAGCAGAATTAATTATAAATTCAGCTTTATGTTTTGAGTATGAAAACATATATTTTACATTAATAAAAACTCAAGATCCTCTTAAAGATGATCTTGAGTTTTTTAAAGACAAATCCCTGGCCGAAAGGGATCTGTCTGTTAATTATTTGAATTTAAGTGTTAATTACTTGCGGCTTGATGAGTTATTGTAAACATTTTTAGATCTTGAATCAAAATTATTTTGATCTGTTGATGACTGTGCACTATTATCCAAGCCACAACTGCATCTGCCGCAACCACAAGCTCCACACTGACTGCAATGTGCGTATGTTTCGATAGTATCATTCTTTATAACATTTACCTTATTAAGAGTTCTCACAATTTTTAGTCCTTTCGTTAACGAATAAGCAATATAGGACAGCTTATTCGTTGTATTTTAATATATCATCAATCCTGCTCGGCCATCAGGAGTTGAAGCTGTTAATATGCATAGAAATACTATGCAGTAGTTTTGCTTATACCTTTCATTGTATAAACACCATTTCATATCCGAAAAAATTTTATTTTTTAATTATTTGCGACTATAAGAGTTATTGTATACATTCTTAGATCTACTGCTAAAATTATTTACATCTGTATTCAATCTCATACTGTTATCCCATGGGCATGAGCAACTGCTGCAGCTACAAGATGTACACTGACTGCAGTGTGCATATGTTTCAATAGTATCATTCTTTATAACATTTACCTTATTAAGAGTTCTCATAATTTTTAGTCCTTTCGTTAATGAATAAGCAGTATATGATAGCTTATTCATTGTATTTTAATATATCATCAATCCTGCTCGGCCATCAGGAATTGAAGCTTTTGTTATGCCAGGATATACGATGTAATAATTTCGCTTATACCTTTAATTGTATAAAAATCATTGTTTTCAAAATCAGACTCTTGAAATTTTATATTGAATTTTCTTTCCAATAAAAGCATAAGATAAATCATATCTCTCGAATCAAAATTTATTAATGAACAGAATAAATTCATTTTTTTTATTTCATCATTGTTACGATCAAGTTTCATATCAAAATCGTTATTCATAATATCAAAAATC
>CAJKFZ010000371.1 GCA_905199285.1 uncultured Ruminococcus sp. | reverse complement strand
ATGTTATTACATTTTTTTTTATTCTAGGTTTGTATTTATTACTTAACAGTACTAAAGATTTTTTTACGTAAATTATATGAAAAAAGAGACTTCGATTTGAAGTCTCTTTTTTATAGTTTAATGCAAACCGTCCGCTCGATACGCTTCGCTCTCTCGCTGATTTTGGGACAGCGCAGATATTGTTCTGCTTGAATTTTAACGTAAGATAATATTCTAATTCTATTTATCTTGCTCTGCGCTGTCTTTTGCGGGGCTTTGCCCCGATACCCCAGCAGGAACGCTGTCCCTGCACTCTGCCAAAGGGGAGTACATCCCCTTTGGAATCCCGTTATTATGTTTGTACGCTGGATGTTTCAAGTCTTGAGAAGTAGCTTTCGGCATATTCACGGTATTCACGGCGGAAGGTTTCGTCGTTTTCCTTAACGTCGTGGAGATATTCGTGGATGTTGGTTTTTTCGTCCGTTTCTATCAGACAGCCGGCAATATTGGAACAGTGGTCGGAAATACGTTCAAGATTGGTAAGAACGTCCTGGAAAATGTATCCAAGCTCAACAGTACATTCGTCGTTCTGCAAACGGCGGATATGACGGTTTTTAAGCTCGGTACTGAGATTGTCAACGACCTCTTCAAGCGGTTCGACTTTATGTGCTATCGCCAGATCGTTCAGCTTATAGGATTCAAATGCTTTGCTGATATTTTCAGCGATAGCGTCGGTTATAACTGAGATCTCGTTAAGACATTCGGAAGAGAACGTTATGCCCTTTTCGTGCATTTCCTGAGCGGATTCAACAAGATTTACGGCATGGTCGGAAATTCTTTCAAAGTTTCCGACGCAGTGCATCATTTTTGAAACGCTTCGGCTGTCGTTTCCGGTAACGCTGCTTCGTGATATTTTAAGAAGATAGCCGTTTATCTTATCCTCAAAGCCGTCGATGATATCCTCGTTTTCGATGATGGATTCGGCTGTTTCTTTGCTGTATACGGTCAATATTTCGAGAGCCTTCATGATGGTTTCTTTTGTAAGCTCTGCCATTTCGATGGTTGCGCCCTTGCAGGCTTCAACTGCTACGGCAGGAGTTTTCAATAATATATCGTCAAGTACGACCATGGGTTTTGGATTTTCTCCGTTTTCATCCTTGCCGTCTTTGATAATAGTTTTTGAGATTTTGCAAAGAGTTTCGGAAAATGGGATAAATATTACAGTTATTGCCACATTGAAAATAGTATGCATAAGAGCAATAGAAAATGCATTGGCTGTATCGCTAAATATACTGAGCTTTATAAGGTTTTCCAGAATAAGCGCTATCGGCAGCAGGATCAGTGTGCCGAATGTATTTATCAGGAGGTGAATGCACGCTACACGCTTGGCATTTTTCTTAACTCCGATGCTTGAAATAAGTGCTGTAACGCAGGTTCCGATATTAAGTCCCATAATGATCGGAAGAGCCATTCCGTTGGAAAGACCTCCGGTAAGCGAAAACGCCTGAAGAATACCTACTGAAGCCGCAGAGCTTTGAATAATTCCGGTAAACACGGCTCCTACAAGAACACCGAGGAAAGGATTTTTAAATGCTGTAAGTATTTTCTGGAATTCCGGGGAATTTGCAAGCGGATCAACTGAATCCGACATAAGAGTCATACCTGTCATAAGAATCGCAAATCCGACAAGAATACGTCCGATATCTTTCTTCTTGTTCTTTTTGCATACCATTATCATTATAATTCCAATAAGAGCTATAAGAGGTGAAAATGATTCAGGTTTAAGCATTTTAATGAAGAAGTTTCCGCCTTCGATTCCTGAAAGGCTGAGGATCCATGCTGTAAGCGTAGTTCCGATATTTGAACCGAAACAGATTCCAACAGTCTGCTCGATCTGCATGATTCCTGAGTTAACAAGACCTATAAGCATAACCGTAAGCGCAGATGATGATTGTATTGCAATGGTGATGCCTGCTCCAAGAAGAAGACTTTTGATTTTATTCGAGGTCATTTTTTTCAAAGCGACCTCAAGCTTGCCTCCGGTAAGCTTTTCAAGTCCGGTAGACATAACGTTCATTCCGTAAAGGAAGAAGGCAAGTCCGCCGAGCATGGTGAAAATATTAAAGACTGAAAATTTCTCGCCCATAATTTAAGACGCTCC
>CAJKFZ010000370.1 GCA_905199285.1 uncultured Ruminococcus sp. | reverse complement strand
AATTTAGGTAAAAAGATATCCGAAAATAAAAATAAAGGAGAAAAATATGAAGATCAAAAAAATTATTTCTGTTTTTACAATGTTTATGGTTGTCTTAACGATAGTCACATCGTTAAGACCAAATAACAGCAGTGCAGCTGTTATTGACTCTTTAAGTAATAATGTTGCAAATCATCAAATGCTTATCAATGAAGCAAAAGAACAAGCCGTCAATCAAGATCATACGCCGTTAGTGATGCCAGGAAAGTTTAATATTCTGTATCTTGTGTTTAGAAATGTTAATGTTAAAAATAACGATAATACTACTACAGCATGGAAAATGAATTCTACTACTGATAAAGCATATATGGATACATGTATTGCAAGTTTTAAAGAAAACGTTGAAAGGCTTTCAAAATATAATGTAAAATTAAATATAACCACAATTTATATTGATGAATTAATAAATCTGAATACAAATGTATCTATGGATCCTGTAACTGATTACATTAAAGCCAATTATATAGATCAGATGGAATCTATAGATTCTGTTATTGCTTGTTATAAAGGTGAAAATAGTGGCGGTTATACAACAAGCGGAATATTTCCTTCTTATGGATATTCATGTTACAGAACCGCACTAAATTCATGGGATGCTTCTTTTGCACCTGCGGGTCCAGATATTTCAATATATGATATAGGTGTGCCGGTTCATGAATGGCTGCATCAGCTTGAGGGATACCGTTCATATCTTGGAATTGATTTTCCAAAGACTCATGGGCACTTAAGTACGCTTTATGGCGGAAGTGAACAGTATACCGGATATCAGGATTATGGCGCTAATGGAAGCAGTCGATGCACAGCTTACTATTTGGATTTCTTAGGAGGAACTGTTTTATACAATAATGATAACCTTATTGGTATGTATCCAAAAATGTGGAATGTTACACCAACGTCCATGGAAGTCGGCAGATACTATATCAAAAATGTTGCTACTGGTAATTATCTTGATTATGATTCATCAGTGCCTATTACTCAGGAGACTGTTGCAATACAAAACTCTTTTGTTACAGGTAAAAAATCACAACAATGGGTACTTACAGCTTCATCAAATAATGGATATGTCAAAATTCAGCCGGTTGCCAATAAGTCAAGATATATATCTGAATGGGGCAATAATGTGAAAATGTGGGGATATTATAATAATGACGTTCATGACTGGAAATTTACTATGAATTCTGACGGAACATATAAAATCAGTCCCAAGAGTAATTCTAATTTGGCATTGTGTCTGAACAATAGTACAGCAACTGCAACGCTTGCAGCTACATCGACAAACTCAAATCAAAAATGGGAGCTTGTTGAAATTCCCAAAATTGAAAGCGGCGTTTCTTATACTATAAAAAATGCAGATACAGGAAAATATTTTGACTATACTCCTTCAGAACAAGCGGTACCGTTAAAACAGCGGGATACTTTTAACACAAAATCTGCGCAGCAATGGAAGATTAATTATACAGGAAATGGTTTATATAAAATCAATCCTGCAACAGATTCTCAAAAGTATATAAGTGCAATAAATAATGATGTAGAAATGTGGGGATGGTACGCCACAGAATATCATGACTGGGAAATTTCTTTAAATAGCGATGGTACTTTTAAAATCAGTCCTTACAAAAGATCATCATTAGCAATGACTGTAACCAGTTCTACAGAAAATGTAACGCTAGCAACATATTCATCTTCGGACAGCAAACAAAAATGGATATTAGAAGAGGTTCCTAAAGTAAGAAGCAGTACTTATCGTTTTAAGAATTTAACCAGTGGCAAATATCTTGATTATGATTCTACGATTCCAATTTCGCAGGAAACATCTGTGGTACAAAATACGCTTTTCTCTTCAAAAACATCTCAGCAATGGAATGTTACTGAATTGGAAAATGGTTTTTACAGAATTAAACCAGTATCTGATTCGGCACGTTATCTAAGTGCATGGTATAATCCTGTAATGTGGGGATATTATTCTTATTCTCCTGAACAGCATGACTGGTTGTTTATTCCGAATTCTGACGGAACATATAGCCTTTCGCCTGCAATGTATTCGTCAAAAGTTATAAGCATAGCTAATACTACTGGCTCAACTGCAACTTTGGAAACATATTC
>CAJKFZ010000369.1 GCA_905199285.1 uncultured Ruminococcus sp. | reverse complement strand
AAACTCAGGCTAAACTCGACAAAATAATGGACATGATAGAGCATGAAAAGTTTGAGTTGGAAACTTTCGATAACGTGCTTATCAGAAAGCTGATAGAGTGTGTAAAGGTTCTCGGAAAGACCGAAATACTGGTGATTTTCAAGGGCGGATACGAAGTAAAAACTGAAATTGAATAAGAAAAATTGAGATGTCTGTAGAAAAAATCTACAGACATTTTTTATTGGGAGGGAGATAATTTGTTAGGAAATTTTGAGGGAATAAAAACGCAGAAGTTTGGAGTCGAAGTAGAGTGTACAGGCTTGACAAGAGAGGATGCAGCAAAGGCAATTTCAAAGGTTTTAGGCAATGTTCCGAGGCATTTCGGCGGAAGCTATGATCGATACGATGTTTATGATAATCAGGACAGGCTATGGAAAATCATGTCCGACGCAAGCATAAGATGCACGACAAAAGATGGCGCTCCGGCTTCAAAAAAATATTCTGTGGAGCTTGTTACTCCAATTTTAGAGTATGATGACATGGCTCTTTTGCAGGAGGTTGTGCGATCTATACGGCGAAGCGGCGGTATCTGCAATGAGTCTACAGGAATCCATATTCACATCGACTTTGAACCATATGATGCACGGACTTTGCGAAATCTGGTAAATATTTTTGCCAGTAAAGAGGATATGCTGTATCAGGCTTTACAGGTTAATTCCAATAGAGAAAATACCTATTGTAAAAAGGTCGATCAGCAATTTCTTGAAAAACTTAACAAGATAAAGCCAAAGACGGTTGAAACGATAAAACATCTCTGGTATAATGACGATGCCGACTATCACTCACATTACGACTTATCTCGGTATAGGTGCCTAAATTTACATCCAGTGTTTACCGATAACAACATCGAGGTGAGGGCTTTTAATAGCAGTTTAAATGCCGGAGTATTGAGAGCGTACATCTCACTGGTTCTTGCAGTCAGCAATCAGGCTTTGACGCAAAAATCGGCAAGTCCACGTGTGACACAGAGTGAGAATCCACGCTATACATTTCGCTGCTGGCTGATTCGCATAGGATTAAACGGACCGGAGTTTAAAAATTGCAGAAAACATCTGCTTTCGCATCTTGAAGGCAATATTGCTTGGCTGCACCCTGAAGATGCGATTAAGCAACGAGAACGTATTAAAGCGGAGAGAATCGCCGCCCGTGAGCAGCGTGTCGAGCCTGTGAGGGAGGTTCAGCAGCAATCCGATAACGTACCCGATGAGGCCGTAGAGCCGACAGAAAACGACCGTGAGCCAATTTTTGAGGACGAGGATTTGGAACAGGAAGAAGCATTCGAGATGACTATGTAAATGGAGGAAAATGATGAGTAAAAAACAGCTATATATCGCCTATGGTTCAAATATAAATTTGGAGCAGATGGCATATCGGTGTCCGCATTCAAAGGTTGTGGGAACGTCTGAAATAAAGGATTTTGAGTTGGAGTTCAGAGGCGTTGCCACAATTGTACCAAAAGAAAACGCAAGCGTTCCGGTTCTGATATGGGAGCTTGACGAAAGAGATTTGCCAACTTTGAATCGTTATGAGGGCTGGCCTCGGCTTTACAGGCAGGAAAAAATGCCATTTGAATTGAACGGAAAATGCTACGAGGGAATGGCATATCTGATGAATCGTGGAGAAATTACTCCTCCGAGTCAGCAGTATTATAACACGATTTTGCAGGGATACAGAGAGAACGGTCTGGATGAATCCTTCCTGCAAAAGGCACTGGAAAATTCGCTTCAGATGGATTTGGCAGAGGAAGAATTTGACAAAGATTTTGATATGGAAGATTTTGAGGACATCGATTTTGACAATGACTTTCAGATGGAGCTTTAAGGAGGACAGTATGAAATATAAAGGATTTTTTGTGAAAATTACTCCCGATAATTATTTGCCGAGAGAAAATGAGGACGGTGAGATCGTTGCCTGCGAGGGATTCCGAATCGAAGTTTTTGCAGATGAATCTGAAGATGTGGAGATCGACATCTTTTCTGCTGCGATTGATTTTGAACTGGTAAAGAACAGTTTTGATGAAGTTGAGCAGTTCACTAAGGATTATATTGACTGCGAGGAAAAAGAGTATCAGAGAATGCTTGACGAGTTGGATAAATATTTATAAA
>CAJKFZ010000368.1 GCA_905199285.1 uncultured Ruminococcus sp. | reverse complement strand
ATTTATCCGGATTTGAACAGCACTGCATTATAAATACTGCGTCCGACATATCAAGCTCTCCGTTTTCGTTAGCGTCGCCGGGGACTGCGTTCATCATATCAACTGCGCTATCGCTGAATTCAGGATTTACATCACAAAGATAAAAATAAGTAACGCAAGCGCCTGTTTTTTTATAAATATCAACAGCAATATTCCATTGTTCAATTCTTCTGAGATTTTCACCGCCAATAATTGCTCCCTCATCGGTATACCTGTATTCTATATCGTTTTCAATGAAATAATCTTCTATTTTTTTCAAATCATCAGTATTGGAACTGCCATAATAAAGAGTTGAACCTGTAGGGAAAAATCCCGTTGACCATGATTTTAAATCAGAGTAATAAACGATCTGTTCTGCTAACTGCTTTTCTTTAATTAATTCAGTCAATTCCTTTGCAGTGGTATCAGGAGATTTAACATCATAAAAATACAAACTACAATATCCTTCTCCATTATAACATTTGATACCTGTTCCATTATCAGAATTATATTTTTCAACGATGTTTTTCAGTTCTTCACCATTATCCTTATTTGAAGGATAAACAATAAAACGGCTTTCTTCTTTAACTGTTATTACAAACGTATTAAAATCAGGTTCAACGTAAAAGTCTTCTATTTTATTGCCATAAAAATTTGTGATCATTCCGCCATTGTCAACTTTTACGGCATCCTTTATTTCCTCTTGAAACATTGATTTTCCTTGTTCCGACAATTCATCGTATACGCCCCAATAATAAGCATTAGAAGAAACTGCGGAAAGACTGCAAACTACTAACCCCAACGCTGTAATGCATGATAATAATCTTTTTTCATAACTGTACCTCCTTTATTCCCATTTTAAATTGGGATTCTGTTTATAAAACACTAATAAATCTGTTGTTATACGTGTGCAAATGCCAAAAACATCTGTAACGCTTGAATTTATTCCAACAACAGTATAATATTCTGCGGAATTACCATGTTTATCATTATAAGTTTCCTTAATATAAACAGGACCGCCACTGTTACCACCAGACACATAAGTATCATATGATAACTGATATGATGTGAAATAACTTGCGGGAATGCTATTCTTAGGAAGAAATTTTCCAACTGCTGTCAACATACTATGTTCTAAATGATGATTATTACCATTATTGCTTTTGCTTGGAAAACCAGTAACATAAACAGGTAAATTATTTCTTTTATTACTATCTGTTCCTAATGAATCTAAAGCTACTCCTAAATCATAGCACATATAATCGCTCAAATCTTCCTCAACAGTTATCAAAGCGTAATCGTAACGAGCATCATATTCTGATGCAGTATAGTATTTAGTCGGAATATGAATTTCTTTTGGAGTTGCATTTAATGATTCTGTACCATCATTATTAAAAAGTTTTATACTGCTTATATTATAGTAATACTTATCTTTAGCTCTATAAAAACAGTGAGCACAAGTTGTAACAACGTGAGGAGCGACAACAAAACCAGTACCAATATGAGCTTTTGGAGACATTATTTTTACTGTACCACTCTTTGACCAATCAATATATCTATCATCTATGCCATCAGTCATCGAATAAGTACTTATTCCTGATTCTTCATTATTATATATAGACGGTTCAGATAATGAATATCTTCTCATGAGCAAATTTGTTTTTGCATTGTATACACGATATGAACGAGGAGCTTCATCTGAAAAAAATGTTTCCGCTTCCTGACCATAAACACCGGGATCACTTTCTTTTTCAAGAAGTTCAAGTTTATATGCCTGAACCTTATAGGAATCCATAGGAGTAACCACGCCATTGTTGTCGAAATCCAGCTTATCGACATTTTCAGGGGTGATAGCTCCGCTGAGATACTGCATAATTACAACAGCATCGGACATATCAATTTTACCGTCGCCGGTCGGATCGTTGTAAACCACATTCTGAGCTGCCGAGCCGGAAAAAGACATAACAGAAGCCGTTACCACCATGGCAGTAGAAAGGATGCGATCATTCTTGACTTAACCTTCATAATAATTCTCCTTTAGCATATTATATTCTGTTTATCTGCAAATGATTCAAGAGAATTCATCGGAATCACTCCTTTTATATATTATAACATTAAATATTAGTTTTGTCTAGTGTGATTTTAT
>CAJKFZ010000367.1 GCA_905199285.1 uncultured Ruminococcus sp. | reverse complement strand
GTTTATTGCTGTATCCGGTTTTTAGAAGAAGATTGCCTGAATCGCCGGAGTTTGCTCGCCATGATGATGGGGAAGAATAAGATTGGTTATTTGAGATAGACAGCGATTGCTGTACACCGCACTTAGAGCAAAATTTTGAATCATCCTTAAGCTGATTGCCGCAGTTTTTGCAGTAAGACATAGTAAAAAAACCTCCGATATGTATAATTTTAGGACAATATGTCCACAATTCTATTATAGGACATATTGTCCTATTTGTCAAGCTTTTTTATCGCCTGTTTTATAATTATTATTACGAGGTGATAAAATGTTTGTCAGGATCAGAAATCTTAGAGAAGACAGCGATAAAACTCAGAAAGAAGTTTCCGATTATCTTTTCTGCGACCAGTCGCTTTATTCCAAATATGAACGTGGAACAAGAGTTGTTCCGGTTGAGATAATAATAAAGCTTGCAAAGCTTTACGGAACAAGCACAGACTATATTCTTGGCTTAACAGACGAAAAAGAACCGTATAAAAAATAAGGCTGATACACAAAAGTGCGTCAGCCTTAAAATTTTATTATTAATTATAAGCCGGAACAGCTTCCTGCTGTATCTGAGCAGCAGCCTTTTCCTTTTTCTTTTTGCTTTTACCGATTTTCTTGAATATGATTCCGAGAATACCCTCGAATGCGCCGGTAGCGGAAGCGATGATTCCGAACATGAGCAGAACATTCTGGATAAGATAGAATATAACGTTTCCTGTTATGGAGTAAGCGATAGCCGAGCCTGCTAAAACTCCAAGACCTGAAACAAACAGAATGATTCCGGAGATAAAAAGAATATTTCCGTAGAATCCCATAATATGTCTGCCTTTTTTATCAACGATAATGGCTATCCAGATGAAAAGAACGATGATAAGAGCAAGGAAAACTCCGAGTGTGATATAAGAAAGGATATAGCTTACGTTTTTAAGATCAAATCCTGACTTTTTATTCCACTCCTTAATTGATAGAGCTTCGTCGATGTTTTCTTCCTCAAGACGGCTTTGAATCAGCTTCAGATCGTCTTTACTTAGAGTATATCCGAAAACTTCGTCGGCAACATCATTATTTGCCTTAAAGAAATCGGTTTTAATCTCGCTTGCGCCGATAGAAGGATCTTTTCTCTTTCCGTTGAAGATATAATCGGCATAATTTTCAGCGTTTTCGCCAATAAATGAAAGCATATCGGATTTTACAAGAAAATCCTTGAAGTCGGCTTCCGTTGCATTTCCGTGAGTGATGCTTCTGAATCCGATAGTTTTATAGATGTTGTCCGAAATCTCGTCGTCTTCAAATTCTGCGCTGAGGAGAGTATTTGCGCTGAGCTTTTCAATGCGGGTTCGGAGCATTTTTCCGGATGCTCCGAATTTAAAGCAGAGGGCAAAGCTGAGAATAATGAGAAAAACAACTGCGAAAACCGAAACTGCTGAAGCTCCGGCAATGCGACCTGCGCCTACCTTAACGTTTTTCTGAACCGGAACTGATTCCGGATTAAAAGGCGGAGGATTTTGCGGCTGAACCGGAATTCCAGTGTCGAAAGCCGGCTGAGTACTGAAAACAGATCGCTGCTCAGAAGAATTATCGTTCTGCTGCTGATCGTTATTCCGGCTGAAAGACTGATTATGTTCGGAAAGTCCGCTTGGAAGGCTTATTGTATCGTATTTATCGCCGTTTTTTATCAGTTCCGGCTGAGATATGGGCTCGGGATTTTTTGGTTCAGGAGTGTTGTTTTGAATTTCTTCCGGCATAACAGTTTTGCTGTTGTCAGCGAACGTGCTGTCTGGATTGATCTCAACAGGCGGAGGAGTTTCACTGAGTTCTCCGTCATCAGAAATTTCGTCTGATGAAGCATCCTGTTCATTATTCTGTATGTATTGAGCGTTTACACTTTCGTTTTCCGTTTCGGGAATATAGGCGGTTTTTTCGCTTTCTTCATCAGGGAAAGCATTTTTTTTCATAAAATTATCATCGCCGCCGTTCACCTTTGTTCCGCATTCCGGACAGAACGCAGAGCCGTTATCGAGGGATTTGCCGCAATTACTGCAAAACATAATTTATTATACCTCCTGAAATTTAATTAATGATGGCGCGTCGGCAAGCTGCTGTGCACCGTCATCCAGCTCTGTTTTTGCGTCCGCTAAT
>CAJKFZ010000366.1 GCA_905199285.1 uncultured Ruminococcus sp. | reverse complement strand
ATAAATAAAACTGCTAATGCTCATGAAAATGGAGCAGAAAATATCTACAGGGGGAGAAAATGGGAATAGTAAATTCAAAATGTTATTACTGCAATAAGCCTGTTCAGGTTGAAGAGGAAAAGGACGCTTGGATATGTCCGGAGTGCGGTGAACCGTTTATTGTTGAGAAGTCGATAAGACTTTCCAGAAAAAGCAGAAGTCCTAAGCGAGTAGTCGTTGCTTCTGTAAAAGCTGTTAAAAAGGACAGTGTTCCGGAAATTTCCGAGCAGACTGATGAAATAAAAGAGCTTGAAAAAGCTCCAAGTGAAGCTGTAGAAATTCCTGCTGCGGAAAAAGTTGTTGAAAAGCAGCCGGAAACTCCGGCTGCTGAAAAAGCTACCGAAAAGAAACCGGAAGTTCCTGCTGTCGAAAAAACTGCTGAAAAGAAACCGGAAGCTCCGGCTGTCGAAAAAGATGTTGAAAAGAAACCGGAAGTTCCTGCTGCTGAAAAAGTGATTGAGAAAGCCCCTGAGCCGATTCCGGTAAAGAGAGAACAGGCGGCTGTTGCCAAAACTTATTCAAGACCAAGCATTGAAATAGAGGACGGAGTTCTTGTTAAATATTCAGGAAGTTCCGGGGAGATCGAACTTCCATCGAATGTGCGGAAAATAGGTGAAAATGCTTTTGAAAACTGTGATAAGATAAAAAAAGTTATTCTGCCGGACGGTCTTACTGAAATCGGCGGATATGCTTTCAGAAACTGCGTATCTCTTGTTTCGATAAAAATTCCCGACAGTCTTGTCAAAATTGGTCCATGGGCGTTCAGAGGGTGCGAAAAGCTCGAATCTATGCGCCTTCCGAATAATATAAGCATTATTGACGATTGTGTTTTTGCCGAGTGTTCGAGCCTTAAATCTGTTGAAATGTCGAACAGGATATCCGAGATAAGAGCGTTTGCGTTCAACGGATGTAAAAATCTTGAATCTATCTGGCTGCCAAACACAGTCAAGCAGATCGGAAAGTACGCTTTTTCCGGTTGTGAAAAGCTGAAAACCGTTCTTGTTCCAGACGGAGTTTCGACTATCAATGAGCGAACCTTTGCCGGATGTACCAATCTTACTGATATTGAACTTCCGAAAACGCTGAAAACTATCGGTCAGTTTGCTTTCAGAAAATGTATTTCTCTGAAAAAAATTGCGATTCCTTTCGCTGTTGCTTCTGTTGACGGTTTCAGCGGATGCACCTCGCTCAGAGTAATTGAAATTCCATCGAAAGCAACGTATATCGGTGATTTCAGTGGATGTACCAATCTTGAAATGATAAAAATTCCGTCATCCGTAGTGAAAATAGATACAGTTTTCAGCGATTGTCCGAAGCTTATGAATATTTCGTGGCAGCATCTGTCGGAAAATATGAGCCGATTCCCTGCATATCACGAAAAGGTTATCGCAGACCGCAGAGCAAGCGGAAAGTGCAGCTTCTGCGGAGGAGATTTCAAGCTTCTGACAAAAACTTGTAAGGAATGCGGCAAAAAGAAAGATTATTAAGAGGAAAATATGAGTAAAAAAATAATTGCAGCTGTTGCTGCGGCTTTGATGTGTGTTTCTTCTGTTTCATGCAGCAATAGCAAAAAGACTTCTAAGTCAAAAGCTTCAGAGAATTCCGCCACGGAAGCTCAGAAAACTTTGTCAACTGATGAAAATTCTGTTGAATCCTCATCTGAAATCAGCGAACGTGAATCCTCTGCGCATGAAAAAGGGGAGGCAACTTCTGAAAATCAGTCCGATAATGTGGAGACCACAACTGTTCCTTCCGGAACTGAAACTACTACTACAGCGGTTACAGAAGCTCCCACTGTGAATCAGCCTACAGATAGCAGCGGAGGATATATCTCCGATCTTGATATTGCTCAGGATTTCTATAACGCTTATCTTAGTCACGATCCGGAGAAAGTTTACAGTATGTTTGATCATGATGAAATGAAAAAATATGCAAAACTTGTTGAAAGCGAACTTGAAGGAAAGTCGGCAGATGAAGTTTTCAGTAAGCAGGCGGTTACAAAAGCTATTGGAGCTTCAATGGATTCTATCGGTGAAATAATGAAAGCGTACAGTGATTCTGATGGTGATAAATGGTCGGTTACGATAACGTCAGAGGATATGGAAAAAGCCGATGACAAGAGTCTCGAAAGCTTTAACAGTGATTTGAACACTTCTTATT
>CAJKFZ010000365.1 GCA_905199285.1 uncultured Ruminococcus sp. | reverse complement strand
AACTTCCTATGAAAATCAGACTAAAAAAGCTATTACAAATAAGTTTATCTACGAAGCAATGACGGAATTTCTAAAACATCAGCTTGAGGTCTATTTCATTGAAAATCCGGATGAAGCAAAAAGAATTTCTGAACAGGTTCTTCTTAATAAGCGAAGCCGTGAAAATGCTGAAAAAACTCGTCTTAATATGAAGAAAAAACTTTCGGGAACTATAGATTTGTCAAACATGGTAGAGAAGTTTGTTGACTGCCGTACCAAAGATGTTTCAAGACGTGAAATATATATCGTGGAGGGAGATTCGGCTCTCGGTTCGGTAAAACTGGCTCGTGATGCAGAGTTTCAGGCTATAATTCCGGTTCGTGGAAAAATTCTTAATTGCCTTAAAGCCGAGTATAATAAAATTTTTAAAAGCGAAATAATAACTGATTTGATAAAAGTTCTCGGCTGTGGAGTTGAAGTTTCAACCAAAGCTAATAAAGAACTTTCTACATTTAATATAGACAACTTCAGATGGAGCAAAATCGTTATCTGTACTGATGCTGATGTTGACGGATTTCAGATTCGTACATTGATTCTAACCATGCTTTACAGACTTACTCCTACATTGATAGAGCAGGGATTCGTTTATATTGCTGAGTCTCCCCTCTTTGAAATTAACACAAAAGAAAAAACTTATTTTGCCTACACGGAACAAGAAAAACAACGAATTATTGATATTATCGGCGATAAAAAATATACTATCCAGCGTTCAAAAGGTCTTGGCGAAAATGAGCCGGATATGATGAGTCTTACCACCATGAATCCTGAAACACGCCGTCTTATCAAAGTTAACGCTGATGATATAAAAGAATCTGCTGAAATATTTGAAATGCTGCTTGGCGATGATTTGCAGGGACGAAAAGATTATATTTCCCAGTATGGCTCGGATTATCTTGAGCTTGCGGATATAAGCTGATAACAGCATTTTTGAAAGGAATATTTGAAATGAAAAATGGATTTATAACTCCTCCGAATCACATTAACTTTGAAGCAAAAAAGCTGTTTGATTCAGTAGGAGAAATAATTGACGGCTCGATTGCATATTTGAATCTAAATGGCGGAGGTCCGATTGAAAAACATACGCATCCGCATAATCACCTCTTTATTGTAACAAAGGGTGAGGCTAAAATTTTGCTTGATGATGAAGAAATTATCGTTAAAAAAGATGAAGCATTTCTGGTAAACGGTGAAACGCCTCATTCTGTTTGGAATAATATTGACAAAGAAACTGTAATGATAGGAATTTCTGTAAAATAAGGAGAATAATTAATGCCAAGAAAAAAAGAAACTCCAAAGAAAAAAAATACTTTCAAGCACGAAGCGTATATTGAAGGTTCAGGCAGTATTGTAAACGAAAAGATCGCCGATACTCTCAAAAAAAATTATATGCCGTATGCTATGAGCGTTATTATTTCAAGAGCGCTTCCGGAGATAGACGGTTTTAAGCCGTCTCATCGAAAACTGCTTTATATGATGTATAAACGAGGTCTTCTTAGTCCTGATAAGGAACGCTCTAAATCAGCAAATGTCGTTGGAGAAACCATGAAGCTTAATCCTCATGGCGATCAAGCGATATACGAGACTCTTGTACGCATGACAAGAGGAAACGAAGCCCTTTTGCATCCTTATATAGATTCTAAAGGAAATTTCGGAAAGCAGTATTCAAGCAAAATGCACTTTGCTGCTCCTCGATATACCGAAGTAAAACTTGAAAAAATCTGTAATGAGCTTTTTCGTGATATAGACAGGGATACTGTTGATTTCGTTCCGAACTATGACAACACAATGCAGGAGCCTACTCTGCTTCCGGCAGCTTTTCCAACAGTTCTGGTAAATTCAAACACCGGTATTGCCGTTTCAATGGAAAGCAATGTTTGTCCGTTTAATCTTGAAGAAGTCTTAGAAACAACAATCACTGTAATGAAAAATCCTGATTACGACATCATAAGCACGCTTAAAGGACCTGATTTTACAGGTGGAGGTCTTATGCTATATGATGAAGCAGAGCTGAAAAAGGTTTTTGAAACAGGCCGTGGAAGTATTAAAGTCCGATCAAAATACAGCTACGATAAATCAGCAAATTGTCTTGAAATCACTCAGATTCCGTATACGACAACTATCGAAGCTATAATTGATAAAATTATTGACCTCGTTAAACAAGGTAAGATTCGTGAGATCTCTTATATTCGTGATGAAACAGATA
>CAJKFZ010000364.1 GCA_905199285.1 uncultured Ruminococcus sp. | reverse complement strand
CCCCTGCTGCTCTATTATCTTTCTTTTGCAGCATAGTTTTTCGACAGCCTGGGACTAACGGATGTTTCCGTTAGTCTTTTTTGTTGTAAATTTAATCCTCAGGATCTTCGCTCAAAGTATCGGCAGACGGCATGCGAACAATGTTCAAAACGCCGAATACCGAGGCTGCAAAATCAAGAAGGACGATAAACCAAAGCGTTGCACATCCGGTGAGTGCGAGGACGACAAGTACAAGCTTGATTACCGCTGTGAATGCGAGATTTTCGGCAGAAAGGCGCTTTGCCATATGTGACGCAGTGTATGCAACAGGAAGTCCGAATATGCCGATATTGCTCATAAGCATATCCGCGTTTTCAAATTCCGTTCCAACTTTTGCGTCGATATCAGCAGCAGTGTGGTATTCAAGGTTCTCGGCGCTTATGTACATAAGCTTTTCATCGGGCGCAAGCTGTTCCTTGCACTTTTGGATTATATCCGATTTCTCGGTAAAACCGCATTCGTAATGCAGCTCATCCACATTAAGAGCTTTTGCCAGCCTTTCGCTGACGTCCCTTCCGTCCTCGGTCAGCAATACACTCTTTACGCCTCCCATAGCTGCAAAATCCGATATAACACTTTCGGCATACGGGTTGAGCTTTTCCTTAAGTGTGAGGCTTCCTGCATACCTTTCGCCGATAGCAAGATAAAGAATATATCCGCTCTTTCTCTCCGCGTCTGGGATTGATATTCCCTTTGCGTCGAACAGTTCACCTGTTCCGAGTAAAACCGATCTTCCGTGAAGCGAAATTTCCATTCCGCAGCCCTGAATATCTTTGAAATCGGCTATATATGAAGCAATTATATCTCCGCTGTATGCACTGACTATTGGTGCTGCGAAGCGCTGCTCGGATGAATATGCAGTGTATGCGGCAAGCTTAAGGAAGCTCTCGTTATCAAGTATCGGAGAATTGACCGAAACAAGCTTAGGTGTACCAGCTGTAAAAACATCGGCTTTATCATATATAATAGCGGCAAGATCACCGGTGCTTTCAAGTACCGCCGCATTTTTGATATAAACTCCGTACTCAGCCGCACGGCTGAGGCCTGCGAGCGAATACATTGGCAGCGATGCCAGCGCCGATATAGGAACTGCCGCAACGATAAGCATGCTGCCACGGCGGATGCTAATCACATACGTCATGTCCGTAATAAGCGGAACGGCAACTGCAAACAAAACTCCGACGATAAATGCCGCTTTTGAAAACAGCTCAAGAAACGGCATGTACTTGTCAAAAACCGAGTTTTTGAGGCTTCCGGGGCTGTTAAGTATGCTTCTGAGTCTAAGGCTGCCTTCCCTATCCTCGGGCGAAACGGCACTGTAAAACCCAAGCTTGGTTTTGCGGATAACAAAGTTCAGGCAGGTGCGTCCGAGCTGATAGACAACAAGCATAACTATCGTCTCCGTATAGCACCCGACGCAGAAGCATGCAATGGCGCATAAGCAAACAAGCAGCTGATCGTTGAGATAATCACGCTTTTTAATTATCTTATCAACGGCGGCAAGAATTATATCAAATCCGCATATGAGCGCCGCCGCGATAAGCATGAGCGTCGATACCAAGGATGCTGCATTTACCGAATACGCGGCTATGAGCAGCGCAGCAGAAAGAGCAGCTCTGATCATGGTCACAATTTCTTGAGCATAGCTTCTGCCTGCCTTACTGTTTTTTGATGAGTGCGATTTAGCCATTGCAGCACCTCCCTGCCATGATAATTTTACGATTATGCCTTTCCGTTGCAGCCGAGAACATCGACTATCTTGTGTGCGACCATGTCCTTTATTGCCTGGCGTGCCGGCTTGAGGTACTGGCGCGGATCAAAATGATCGGGATGAGCGTTCAGGTAGCTGCGGATGGATGCGGTCATTGCAAGGCGAAGATCGGAGTCGATGTTTATCTTGCACACAGCCATTGATGCCGCCTGGCGGAGCTGAGCCTCGGGAACACCGATAGCGCCGGGCATGTTGCCGCCGTTTTCGTTGATCTGCTTTACAAACTCCTGAGGTACGGAGGATGCGCCGTGCAGAACTATCGGGAAGCCGGGCAGACGGCGCTCGACATCCTCGAGGATGTCAAAGCGAAGCTGGGGCTTCGTTCCGGGCTTGAACTTATATGCACCGTGAGAGGTGCCGATAGCGATAGCGAGAGAATCGCAGCCGGTGCGCTCGACAAATTCCTGAACGTCCTCGGGACGGGTGTAGGACGAATCCTCGG
>CAJKFZ010000363.1 GCA_905199285.1 uncultured Ruminococcus sp. | reverse complement strand
ATATTAAAATATAATCCAAAACCAATTTTACAGCAAAATACAGGCAATATATTGATTCAATACTAATTCCGTTATTTTAAAACAAACATTTCCAACTCTCCGATCGCAATAAAGAATCATCCAGTTCGTTATTACAGTAAAATAAATTTATCAACTGCTCATACGGAAAAAACATAAATTTTTTCTGAATAATATGAAAAAGCTGCCGCATTTTCTATGCAGCAGCCATAACTTGTTGATCAGATGATTCCCTCTGCGGCTTCCTGAATACATTTTTCGTAATAATCCTTGCACCAGTTAAATTCAAATTCGCTGAAAAGTCTGAGGCAGGCAGACGCACTTTCAACAGCCGCTTCAAGCCCCTCGCTGTCACCTGAACAAGCAAGCAGATAGACTCCGGTTATCATAATTTCAAGAAGTTTTGTATCGTTCTTTCCCTGCGGTCTGTAGCCGAATTTCATAAGTTTGAACGCCTGATTATAATGTTTTGCGGCACAATCAGTCAGTGCAAGAGCAATAAACATATCCGCCTGCTGCTGAATAGGTCTTTTCTGAGCATAATTCTGCATAAAGTTTATATTTTCAGTCCTGAAATCCTCAGCGTCACGCCAATGGCCAAGTTTGCTTTCAGTTTTAAGCATTTCAATGCAGTAGTAGAATTTTTCATCACCGCCAAGCTTCTTTTCAGCAAGCATATCAAGATAGAACGAAGCGCTTTTATTATCGTGTATTTTATCGTAAAGACCTGCAAGCTGAATGATATCTTCACTTGCCGGTTTTTTAGCGTTGTTCACAAAAAAGTCGGCATATTCTTCACACAGATTCTTAGTATAGCCCTCGCTGGCAAAAATCCTGTAAACTTCTTCATATTTTTTCATTTCTGCCCCGAAAGATGGTTTTAATGATTTAGCAAAATTAATTTTTTTTCGTTCAGACGGCGATAGCATGAAAAATGTCCCTCCCCATATGCAGTAATATATTTTAAGTTCTATACTTACTGAATAATTCTAACACAAATTTAATAATTAGTCAATATTTCAATGTTGAATTACTCCAAAACCGTTGATATGCACAAAAAACAAGGTAAAAATTTTCCTAATCAATTCATTGAACTATATATTTTTTAAGACTATTTCAACTATTTGTGATATAATAAGAATGAGTTATAGTTTTGAAAGGAGAAAATATATGAAACTGCTTGTCGTTGAAGATGAAGTTCAGCTTGCCGACGCTCTTACCGAAATACTTAAAAGAAACCGATATAACGTTGATACAGCCTATAATGGCATAGACGGTCTCGACAACGCTCTTACAGGCGTTTATGACTGCATAATTCTCGATATAATGCTTCCGGGAATGAGCGGAACGGAGATCCTCCGCAATATACGGCAGGAAAGGATAAACACTCCTGTTCTGCTTCTTACAGCAAGAAGCGAAATAGAAGATAAGATAAACGGCCTTGATATGGGTGCGGACGATTACCTGACCAAACCTTTCGTCACAGGCGAACTTCTTGCCAGAGTAAGAGCGCTGACCAGACGAAAAGGCGAGATCATTGATGAAAACAAGATCGACTACAACGGATTGCAATTAAATAAGAAAACCTGTAGCGTAATATGGAAAGACAGCGATGTCAAGCTCAGTCTTAAAGAATATCAGATAATGGAGCTTCTTATAATGAATCCTCGCCAGATTCTTCCGAAAGAACGTATTATTGAGAAAATATGGGGATACGAAAGCGATGTTGAATACAACAATATCGAAGTTTACATATCGTTTTTAAGAAAAAAACTTTCAGTAATTTCCGCTCCTGTTCAAATAAAAACCGCTCGTGGAATCGGCTATTCGCTTGAGTAAAAAAGAAGAGCAACAGCTTTTATTTTTATCAAAAATTATAAAGGGGACGCCGTCCCCTTAACCCCCAGCCAAAGGGACGTACAGTCCCTTTGGAAACCCGATATTAATCATTTCAAATCCCAACAAGGGATTTGAAATGATTAGGGCAGAACGCCCATATGGAAACAATCTTCTTCAGCATGGAATTCAAAATACACACTCCACTTGATAAACATAACAAAAAGTAAATGCTGTTGCCCTGAGTAAGAAAGGAGCAGCTTAATGTTCAGAAAAGCTCAGCTTAAATTTTTTTCAATAATTATCAGTATATTGCTCGTTATTTTTACGGCTATTTTCGGCTCAATAAATATTATTATGAAAGTTTTAATGGAAAGTCAGTCTAGAACAGTTTTAAAATAG
>CAJKFZ010000362.1 GCA_905199285.1 uncultured Ruminococcus sp. | reverse complement strand
GAACTCCCTCGATCTTCCAACGCTGAGAAGCGGAATCAGTATCTTTAGCAAGCGTTACTCCATTACCGCTGCTTGTCAATATGTTTCCGTCTGCTCCGCTGACAATTTCGTAAACTCCGTCGCTTACATAATTAAGCGACCATTCTTCAGAGCTTGTTCCGTTGAAAGTATCGGATTTGAGAGTAGTTCCCGATGCATTAACACTGCGGTCGGTATTCGATATCCCCATAAGGAATTTCTGTACAGGATAACTTTCTGCTGCAAAGACTTCAAAACGTTCAGCTTTGAAGCCGAGAGGGATCGCAGCGATCATTGTCGTGACAGAAAGAACCGTACTAACTATTTTTTTGCCTATCATTAAATAGTTCCTCCTTCAGAGCGTAAACGCTCATTATATTTTTACAATTGTATTATACCACTATAAGTTATAGTCGTCAATGCACGAAATGCAAAAAATGGATAGTTTATTTAATAGCAGATTGCACAAAAAATAGTATTATTTTATGTCTGTTTCAACTAATGTTGCGCATAAGATTCATTCTTGAATAAAAAAATGATTATGATTCGGATGCTAAAATCTGCTCCATAACAGGAGTAGTGTCAAGAAAATTAAACAGAGCTGTAAGAATAACGTTATAGCTGTCTGATGAAATATGAATACCGTCTCCAGCAGAATATTCACTGCTCAGAGCAAGAGTGTTGCTGTCGGCGAGGACGGAATATGCGTCGAAGTAATATACCTGCGGTGAACCGATTTCGTTTATCATATTTTCAAGAGCAGCATTATAGTCTCGGATATTTTCGTTTGTGGTATAGGAAACATAATCGGCAACGGGAGTAACTCCTGCAGCAACTATATTGATATCAGGAACTCTTTCAAGAATCTGTGCAATCAGATTATAATATTCATCGGCAAACCAATCGGGTGAATTATTAGGCATATCGTTCATTCCCATGGAAATATAGAGAAGCTTCGGCTGCATATAAGTTGCTGCGTCCACCATTCCCATTTCACCATATCCGAAGTTGAATGTAAAATTTTCATAGTTCCAAACTCCGACAGATTCTGTTGCGATATTGTGTTCTGTCGGAATATATCCGTAAATATTAAATCCAGAAGCGATAGAATCTCCGGCGATCACAAGATGTTCCTGATAAAATTCACTGTTAGATGATTTTGTATTATCACTTTCATCGGATTCAATTTCCGGTTCGGTTGCGGCAGTTTCCGTAACTGTTGTAGAAGAAGTAGCGATTGTTGAAACAGCGGTTGAAGACGTTACTGTTGTTGAAACGGAAGTAGTAGTGCTTGTTCTCGAAATTGATGATGAGACTGATGTAACCGGATTCATATTTGTCTCATCCACAGGGGACGTAACAACGTCTGCCGAAACTTTTATCTCAGATGGCTTAGTATTTCCGGCGGGATTTTCATTGTTCTTTTTAAAGCCGTAAGCCCATAAAACTGCCAGCATAGCTGTAATGAAGATGAATACGGCAAATGACGGACTTTTAATCAGATTCAAAATTTTATTTTTCATATCAATACACTTTCGCAAAAAATATCTTCCTTATTTTAACATATCGGGAAATAAATGTAAAGCGTTTTATTATATTTTTGATGAAACAGCGTTTTTCTTGACTTTTTTTTATAATAAGGTTATAATATTATAAAGAAAATCGTAAAAATATTCTTACGGTCTTGCCGAACAAAAATATGAATTGAATAAATCTTTTAGTAAAGATAGGAGCGTTTTATATGAATAATATTACAATTGCAGAACTTTTTGATCTTGAACATACAATCGCTGCCGATTATCTTAAAAGCTTCATCTACCCTTGGGAGGCTCTTAAAGGGATAAGCAAATTAGTCGTTGAAATCGGAAATAAGCTTGATACCGCTGAATATGATAATCCATCCGAAAATGTCTGGATTCATAAAACCGCAAAGGTATTTCCGAGCGCATATATAGGTTCTCCATGTATTATTGGAGCAGAAACAGAAGTCCGTCATTGCGCTTTTATCAGAGGAAGTGCAATAATCGGAAAAAACTGCGTTGTCGGAAACTCGGCAGAGCTAAAAAATGTTATCATTTTCGATAATGTTCAGACTCCTCACTACAATTATGTGGGGGATAGTATTCTTGGCTATAAATCGCATATGGGAGCAGGTTCGATAACGTCAAACGTTAAATCGGATAAAACAAACGTAGTTATAAAATCCGACGGCGAATCAATTGAAACAGGAATAAAAAAG
>CAJKFZ010000361.1 GCA_905199285.1 uncultured Ruminococcus sp. | reverse complement strand
CTTCCTGATTTAAATTTATGATGATAATCGTCCTCGATGCATCTGCTGAGATTTATAAACAAACTGAATATGGTATTTGCGAGCATTTCGTTTTCAAACTTCTCAGTGTTATCAAGAAAATTCTGAGCATAATCATTACCTTGCTCGGCAGATAAATTCAAGTATTCCACAGCTTTTTCTTTATCTTTTTCCAAGCCGTCAGCGCCGAAAAAGTAAAGTTTGCCAAGCTGATAGCTTGCCTGCATATTTTTATCTGCGGATTTTTCAAAATATGAAATAGCTTTTTGAATATCATATTTTTCTTTTTGCAGATAAAGTTTACCAAGTGCATATTGAGTGAACTCGTTATCTTCAGCAGACAGCAAATACTTTTCTGCCTTATTCAAATCTTGATTTATAATTTCGCTCTTGAGAAAAAGACTTCCCAGTTTGTAACAGGAAAAGTTATCGCCGCTGTCTGCACATTCGGTCAGCAGGGGAATGCCTCTTTCAATATCCTGTTCAAAATTTCTACCGCTAATGTATTCCAATGCCAACAGTCGCTTTGCATATTGATTTCCAAGTTCTGCTGACTTCTCTAAGTTTTCTGCAGCTTTCTGATTATCAATTGGAGTACCCAATCCTTTGAAGTACATCATGCCTATCTTATACTGCAAATATGGCTTTACTTTCTCAACTTTCGGTTCAAATTGAATAAATCCCTGCAAAGCTTTTTTATAAAATTCAAAGGATTTCTCATCGTCTTTTAAATCTGATTCCGCCATAGAATACAACTTGCCTAAATCGTAGAGCGCAAGAACATTATTTGACTCCGACAGCAATAATTTCTCTGCTTTTTTGTAATCCTCAAACTCTGATTCCTTACTTAAAATCAATTTATGAGCTTCTTTATACGAATCGCTCCACTTGATGTATAACTTATTCTGCGGAAAATTTTCAACGCTGTCATCAACAGTTTCATTGATTCCTTCATCATCAATAGGTAGGGGAATATCCAAATCAAGTTCGGGCATTTCCACTTCTATCTCAGGCAATTGAAAGTTCATTTGCAGCACAGTCTGAATGATCATATTTTTAACGGACTTAAACTCCTTGTTATAAACAAGCGATGGAAAATTAACCTTTGCTGACGAGTACACGTCATGCTTCTGCTGTTCCATTTCGCACCATAGATCGTACATCTTCTTGACCGATTCGTTATCAGCAAGTCTTGCAAATATTTCATCAACGGTTTTCTTCACATCGGATTTCAAATAGCCGTACACTTTATTTCCCTTTGATTCTGCAAGCTGAGTGCGCAGCTTTGCAACAAGATTCATAAGCTCTGCATCAAAGTTATTGTCCTGAGAAATCTTTTCAGCAAGCTGTTTCATAAGCTGCTCCGACTCTTTTTTCAAGAGATTACGCAAGTCAGTCTGCTGCTCGTAAAGATGTAAAAGTTCATCCGCATAAATATCGTTAGCGAATCCGCTGCGGATTTTTTCAATGCCGTGATTAGTGAGAAATCCCTCGCGCTCATTGGTGGAGTACACGATAATATGAACGTGGGGATTGGTTTTCTTATCATGGAACGCAGCGTACCATTTTAAATTTGTCATGTTTATTTTTGAATTCTTGGCTATGTTCGGTATCTGCCTTATAACAAGATCGCGCCATGCTTTCAGATTATCATAACCCATTTTCTGAGCGGCGTCCCTGCGAAGAGAAACTACATGAGTCCAGACGTTACCGCCGTGATCAGCAACTTCTTTTGCAGCCTTTTCAAGATTGATCGGCTCGTCTTTCTCGTTAAAAAGTCCATGCGAATTAAACTTTACAGAACCGGGACGGTTAGCAAGGTAACCAACATAATTTTCACGGTTTGTAAGCCGATCCATATTCCTGTCGATGACTTCGGAGATAAGCGCTGAACCGTTTTTGATGGTAGGATTTTTCACATAATCCTCGTACTCAAATAACTCCTTGCTGTCGGGAAAATCGTTAAGCAAAGACGAAATCAGCTCCTGCTGATTTTTTGTAGCAGGAGCGTTCTCGTCAATATTTTTTATCGCCACCGATCCCTCACGGGTAGCAACGTACTTTACATAATTCGCAAGATTTTTCTTTGAGCCACATTTCAGATAGCGGCTCGTGACAATAATTTTAGGCAATTAAAATCACCCCTTTTGGTACTCCACTGCGTCCTCATAGTCAATAATGCCGTTGATTTTTCTGACCTCTGTCACGCACATGGCATGAAGACTTTTCAGCGTTTCTT
>CAJKFZ010000360.1 GCA_905199285.1 uncultured Ruminococcus sp. | reverse complement strand
TTGACACACGCCCCTCAAACGTGCCTGTCTGCCTATTCCAGCACACTCGCATATATTATCGCAGCCCTCAAACTCTATCGTTCACCTTGAGTTTTTATTTCCCTCACCTGACTGCTTTAATATTATATCACAAGAAATTCGGTTTGTCAATACCTTTTTGAAAATTTTTCAAAAAAATTTTTGATTACAGAAATCTTGCCGGAGGATACTTGAATATGCTCCGGCAAAATATCTGTATTTGGGCTTATATGCAGTTTCGGGAATGCTTTTCTCTTTTTTCGGCATACATATTTTCATCCATTCTGCTGAAAAATTCATCCACAGAGCTTCCTGAAGCAAAAGTGCTGTTTCCTATGGAGAACGAAAGCTTATAAACTTTCTCCATATTTTCATTAAATAGATTTACAGAATTTCTGATATTTTCAACCGTTTCATTAATTTCCGCTTCACTGCTGTTCTGCATAATAATAATGAATTCATCTCCGGCAAACCTTATAGCATCCGCCTTTGCCGGAACAGAGGATTGAATTATCAAAGCTGCGTCAATAAGAGCTTCATCGCCGACCGAATGACCATATTTATCATTTATGGACTTAAAATAATCAAGATCTATCATTAATCCAGCTGTGCAGGTACTTTTTCCGCTTATAACGGCAAGCATATAATCGAGATAATTGCGGTTATAAAGTCTTGTAAGCGGATCAATATACGAATGTTCATTTTGCAGTCCCATGTGGATTCCGACAAGTCCCAGAGCAACAGACGTCCACGCAAGCGATACTCCATAAACGCAAGCCTGCACCATCGTTCCTATCGCAAGCGGAATAATAAACATCCAGATGGGGAAAAACCTTATTTTTCCGTAACGTTTTTTATATCGGTATCTCAGGTAAACCGTGAACAATAAATAGATCACTGTAAGAACATATACGGCATATCCAAGCGGTTCTCTCTTATAAACGTTATTTTCATCAAGACTAAACATAAACTGCCATTTCGCATTCGGAATAAGAAGCAGAACCACTACCGCTGCCGGAATCCCTATTATTTTGTAATACTTCTTTATTCTTCCGATATTTTTATAATGCCGAAGATCCGTATAAATACACCACATAAAGGTTACAAACATATTTGCAGCATAAAGAAATGAATTGCCAAGCAGTAAAAGTATTCTTGCTTCGTTAAAGCTCTTTCCATCACAAAGAAACGTCAATGTTTCTATAATACATGAAAGACCTGTTATAACTATCATTTTTGTGAAGATTTTATCACTTATTGTCCGCCGCCGTCTTATAAGAGAACTGCTTATCAGCAATACTATAAGCATTGCGCAGCCTATAAGATTAGTTATTATAATTGCCTGCATATTCATAAACAGCTCCCCTTTCAGTCAGAACTTGTTTTTTCTATTATATCATACTTTACATATTTTTTCAAGATAAACAGATATTTTTCGAAAAAACCGTATAACAAAAATAAGCATTTCAATTCATTTCAGGAAGCGAGTTAATAAGCTCAAGTTTATATTTCTGAATAGCCAGAGCATCCTCATTAGTAACACCATCTCCGGGATTGCGGCAATCAGCATTCTTCAGTCCCTGTGCTGTAATATGAGCCGGATCAGAACCATTGATACCGTACTTATCGGGATTTGACAGCGACTGCATAATAAGAACGGCGTCCGACATATCAACCGTATTATCTCCGTTAGCGTCTCCGGAAATACTCAGCATCCGTACATTTACGGTAATACAACTTACATGATTTGCAAATTTTGCAGCTATAACGGTTCTTCCTTCCTGAAGAGAAGTAACCATACCATTCTCATCAACCGACGCAATTTCTTCGTTCAGAGACATCCAAACCGGTTTTTCATCAGAGTTTCCGGATGAAAGCTGCACTTTTGCTCTGATACCATTGATAGTGATCTCAGTTTCGTCAGCCTCTCGCTCTTCAAGCGGAACATATGTAGATTTAACTTTTATTATATATCTGACTTCATTATATTTGAGAACGATTTTACACTCTCCGCTTCCTGCGGCTGTAATAAATCCATCGTCATCAGGGAACGCAACAGTTGGATCAGTGCTGCTCCATTCCACCTCTGCTCCGTCCGGAATGGAGAGTGCAGGCTTTATGGACATAACATTATTGGTAAGCTCTATTGAACTGAGTTCAACTTCCTTATCTCCTGCTTTCGAATCATATGTTGAAGTTATTTCAGCTATGTATCTTAAGTTTTCAACCTCGGCAATAATTTTGCATTTTCCGGAAGCATTTGCCGTTACAGTTC
>CAJKFZ010000359.1 GCA_905199285.1 uncultured Ruminococcus sp. | reverse complement strand
TTCCTCGTACTTTTTCTTTGGTGATTTTCCTCAGTTCCTCCTCTGCTCCGTCACTCGTCGTTATCAATGTTCCTTTTGTGTTAGGTCTGACATGTTCAACCATATCAGCAATTTTATTCGTATTTGTTATAACGACTTCTTTTGCTTTATCAATACCGAGATATTCAAATTCTGCAAGCATTTCCTCAGTTGTTCTGAAATAGAGCGGAGCCTGATTTTCCGTATCTTTAAAGCCCATGCTTGTTAAAATTATTTTACGGTAAATGCCGTCCTTCGGGTCGATAAAATGAACATCACAGGTTGCGCAAACCGGAATTCCCAGCTTATCTCCAAGTGCAATAATGCGGTTATTGTAGTCACGAAGCTCATCATCGTTTTCGGCTGTACCCTCACGAACCATAAATTCGTTATTGGCTATGGGCTGAATCTCAAGATAATCGTAAAACTCTGCAAGATGCTCAAGCTCTTTGTCAGAGGCTTTATTTATCATCGCCTGAAAAAGTTCTCCTGCTTCACAGGCGCTTCCAAAAATAAGTCCTTCACGGTGAGCCTGTAAAACTGATTTGGGAATAAGCGGTTTTTTGTAAAAATATTCGAGATTGCTCAGCGAAACGAGCTTATAAAGATTTTTAAGCCCCGCTTGATTTCTTACAAGTATTATCTGATGATACGATTTAAGTTTTTTTACGTTTATTTCGCCTGCTTTTGAATTAAGCTCATCAAGAATTTTAATCCCTTTATCACTTACAAGACGTCCGATAAGTTCGATATAAATTTTTGCAAGCATAAGGGCGTCATCAGAGGCACGATGATGATCAAATTTACCAAGTTTCAGCTGTTTTGCAACAAGATTAAGCTTATGTCGTCCCATTTCAGGGAGCATAGACTGACAAAGAACCAGCGTATCTATCCAGTTGTATTCAAAATCAATATCGTGTCGTTTGCATACCTCATTAATGAATGTTGTATCAAAATTTGCGTTATGAGCAGCAAGAACAGGTTTTTCTCCACAGAATTCCATGAATTTTCTTACTGCCTCATCTTCAAGCGGAGCATTTCTTACATCATCGTCACTGATTCCGGTAAGTTCAGTAATTTTTTCCGGAATGTGCTTTTGGGGATTTACCTTAGTGTTAAAACTGTCTACAACTTGCAGATTTTTCAGTTTAACAGCTCCGATCTCAGTAAGCCTGTCCGACGAAAAGCTAAGACCTGTTGTTTCAACATCAAAAATAATTATTTCATCGTTAATGCTTCTGCTGTCCGGTTTTTTTAGTACAAGCGGACGTTCAAGATCGTTTACAACATATGCTTCCATACCGTATATGACCTTGAAATCTTTCGGCATATTATACATACAATCCGGAAAAGCCTGAACACATCCATGATCGGTTATAGCCATTGCCTGATGTCCCCAGGAAGCTGCTCTGTTTATAAGAGTTACAGGATCGGTAACAGCGTCCATAGCCGACATATTAGTGTGACAATGAAGCTCAACACGTTTTTCAGGATAATTATCTTTTTTGGGAATTCTTTTCACTTTTATAATTGATGCAGGTGAAATTGTTATATCCCTTGCAAAACTATCGTAGTCGATCTTTCCCCAGACAAGAAGAGCCGTTCCCTTTTTAATCGAAGAAAGCTTCATATCCTCGATCTCTTTATTAGTGCCGAAGATTTTAACCTTGAGTGAACCGCTGTAATCGGTTATATCAAAGGTTGCAACAGTTTTTTCATTGCGAAGCTCTTTTATTTCAGAAGCAAAAATATCTCCTACAACAGCAAGTTTCTCCCCAAGATGTTTAACTGCGTCGTTTATTGAAACCGGTTTTTCACGAATAGCTTTACCCTTGATTATTTCCGCAGATTCAGGGTCAAATTCTGTATTCAAAGCACCTATATCAACTGTCGCTGTTGGTACAGATGATTTTATTTCCTCTTCAAGAAGCTCGTCCTTGGTTTTTTCGGGGGCAAGCTGTTCACTGTAATCCGGAAGTTCTGATTCAATACGTTCGATCATTTCATCATATTCATCTGAAGAAACGGATTTTTCTCCTATGAGCGAAACCTGAACCATTAGTCCGAACTGATTATAGATCAGCCTTGAAAATTGTCCGCAAAAATCAAATTTGTTGAGAATGTCCATACCGCCGTGAACGATCTTTATATTGAGATTTCCGTTTTCGAGTTTCACATCGGCGTCATCAAGAAAACCGTTAACAACAGAAATGTCTCGTTTAAGGAGTTTTATAAGCTCTTCATAGCAGTTTATCCCGAAAATATCTTCCGGATACCGG
>CAJKFZ010000358.1 GCA_905199285.1 uncultured Ruminococcus sp. | reverse complement strand
AAAACTTGAGATGTGAGTCTGCGAAAATATAGTTTAAAAGGCATTTTGCGGATAAATTTTCTTAATTTAATCGGAGGAATTCAAATGAAAAAAATCAATAGGTTTGCTGCTGCCGCTCTTGCATTTGCTATGGCGACAACTGCTGCCGGATGTTCAGCTCCCGGCGCTATAACAATCGGAAACGGAACAAAATACGCTCTTACAGTTGACGGATACGAAGTACCGGCAGGTATTTTTATTAATAATGAAATAAATGCATACCGCACAGCTATGTATCAAATTGCAATGACCAATAACTCTATTCCAACATTCGAGGAAATGAAAAAGCTTCATATCGGTACAATGGAGGCTGAGGATTGGATTCAGGAAGAGGCTACCGAAACCTGTAAAAGATTTGTCGCTATAGAAAAAGAGTTTGATAAGATCGGCGGACAGCTTACTCAAGAAGAGGAGGACGAGATCACCAATTATATCAAATCTTTAGATAAAGAATTTACAGAGGAAAACGGTATCGGAGAGGAATCTCTTATTATTGCGCAAAGAAATACTTATAAGCAGAATTATCTTTTCAAGCATTATTATGGAATCGACAGCGAAAGAGGATGCTCGGAAGATGAACTGAAACAGTATTTTTCGGATAATACAGCAAGAATAAAGTATATCGCTATTAAAACGACAGATGCTGATGGAGCTGCTCTCAGTGAAGATGAAAAAAGAGAGCTTGATAATATGATCGATGATTATATAAAAGAGATCAATTCCGAGACTGATAATCAGGCTAAAATGCAAAAAGTTGACGAGGTAAAGGAAGAATATAACGAATATCTTGCAGCTCAGACAACACCTGTCGAAGGGGACGGTTCTACAGCAACTACTACGACTACCACAACTACTACAACTTCCGCTTCTTCCGACAGTGATGCAACAACTACCACTACAACGGTTGATCCTTATGCAAATGAAGTTACAGTAACAAAGTATACCACTACTGCTCCATCAGAGGACAGTGCAGTGACTACAACTCAGGCAGAAGAAACTGAAGCTCAGAAAGCTGAAAAAGCTCTTAATGAAAAAATCTTCGGTGATCTTCCAACTTATGAAGCCGTTAAGTATCAGTATGACGACGATACAATATACATCCTTATCAAGGGCGATATCACAGAGCGTCTGACTGACGACGATCTCTGGAGTGAAGAACAGGTGCTCACTGTTCTTACACAACGTTACGGACAGGATTTCATTGATTGGATCAAAAGTATAACTGAAAGTTATACAGTAGAAAAAAATAATTCAGCATACAAGAGATATGCTCCTTTTAAGCTTGATATTGAAGATGTTTCACTGTTTGGCTAAAAAACAAGGACTGCTGCAAAATTGCGGCAGTCCTTTTAATTTTTATTCAATTCAATCCTGAAAAATCAAAATCAGGAACATATTCTGTTGAAGCAGATGATTTTTCTTGTATAAATCCATTTAATCCAAGCTCGGCAGCATAGTCAATGACGCTTCGATACTCCATTTTCGTTACCTTTCTCTTAATTTCAGAGTATTTATCGCTTATAAAATCGAATGGAGTATACTGGTTCATAATGCTTACCAGAACTGAATCAGGGCTTGTGTTTTCTGCTATCCAATCCATAATTTTCATTGAATCATGACGTTGATTCGGAAGTATCAGGTGACGTATAATCGTTCCACGAATAAGACCTCCGTCAGAATTATATTGAAGTTTGCCAACTTGATCTATCATTTTAAGAATTGCTTTTGATGCAAATTGAAAATAGTCAGGAGCATAGGAGTAACGCTCAGATATTTCGGCTGAATAATATTTAATATCCGGCATATAGACTTCGATATAACCATTCAGCATATCGATTGTTTTCTCAAGCTCATATCCGCTGCTGTTGTAAATAACAGGAATATTCAGCTTATGCTTTACCAAATCAAGTGCGTTGATGATCTGTGGCACAAAATGAGTCGGAGTAACAAGCTCAATATTATCTGCACCTTTATCCTGCAAAGAAAGAAAAATATCCGAAAGCTTTTCTACGCTAATGATTTTTCCGGAGTATTCATTGCTGATAGAATTATTCTGACAGAAACAGCAATGAAGATTACACCCGGAGAAAAAGACAGTTCCGGCGCCGTTTTTATATGAAATGCAAGGTTCTTCCCATAAATGAAGGGAAGCTCTTGCAGCAGAAACTTCTGCTCCCATTCCGCAGAATCCGTTTGAATTATATCTGTCCGCTCCGCACATTCTCGGACAAAGACGGCAGCTTAATAAAAAATCGTCCACTGAAAAGCCTCCTATTACTAGATATTTATATTATAGTATT
>CAJKFZ010000357.1 GCA_905199285.1 uncultured Ruminococcus sp. | reverse complement strand
AAACGGAAACTCCATGTTGTCGTGTTCTGAAATTTCAAACCGCACAACAGACTCCCTTTGCTTTAGCTTATCAAGGGTATCTTCCATCTCGAAAACCGTCATCGGAAACTTTTCGGATATTGCGTAACCGTTATTTTTTAAATATACTCTCATTTATTTTTTCTCCTTTTCTTCAACATAACTGATGTAGGGAATTTGAAGCCAGTGCGTCCATTCACGCCCTGCAAGCTGAGTCCTTGTCACGCCCCTGAGAGTGTTCATGGCTTCGATGACCTCGCCGTTACCAATATAAATTCCGATGTGACCGTCCACCCACACAGCAAGTCCGGGGACTTCGGGAATAGTATCTATCGTGCCTTTTACGGTGGCATTTGCAAACATCGCATTCGCTCCAACGTCCATCATGCCGTTAGAACCTACCCTTATTTCACCGCTTGCGCTGTCGTACCAGCCGTAGCCTTTGATGAGCCCCACACAGTCGGCGCAGCGCTTTCCCATCCAATTTTGGCGAATGAAATCCATATAATCAGTGACTTCACAGCCGAAAACAGCGGCTCTGTCCTGAAGCAAACCCTCCGTCAAGACGTTGCCGTAAGTGCCGTAAATATATCCCCAGCCGTTTTCGTGAGCCTGAATTGCCCACTGCACCAGTCCCAGATTATTCTTTTTCTTTTCGTCATACTCCTCAAAGGAAATGTTCGTATTGTACGCCGATCCGCTGATGGAACTCCACGCATTCCATGCGCCATTGCTGACAGTATCTTTGGTAACACAGCCTAATTCTTTTGATGCAAAAACGACTTCACCGTTGCCTATATACACACCAAAATTCGTGCCGTCAGACAGTATATTTCCTGCCTCATCGGGCATTTTGTCAAGACCGCCTTTGGAGGTAAAGTGCAGACTGCTTGGCTCATTTGCAAAGGATTTCTGCTCCGGATCGTACCTGAGATATCCCAATATCAAGCCTGCGCTGTCAGCATATCTGATTCGGTCTGACTCATCCCTGTCGCCAAAAGAACCGTCCTTGTAACCCCAGCCGGAGAGGTAGGCATTCTCCGCCCAAGCCGCAAGATCGGCGGCATTTTTGCTTTTGGAATCTGAAAACATATACTGATTTATCGTGGTATTCATCACAAAAGTATATGTCTTAATGAAGTCCTCATAATTTATTTCAAGGCTGTAAGCGGAATTTATTGCATCGATCAGAGCCTTATCGTCCGGCGAAACAGCAAATAATTTTGCGTAGGATTCCGCATTGAAATTCTGCACATTATCAAAAAAAGACAGGTATATGAGCTGCGCTTTGATGGTCTGATCTTTACATTCAACGCCCGTCATAGCGTCCTCGATAGCCTGTCCCTGATTCTGTAAATTCGCAAGCTGCATCTGCTGATCGCTGCTCAGATTCTGAATAAAAGCCGCTTCGTTAAACATACTTTTATCTATTTCGGGAGGCTCTATTTCCATATTTCCGAGGCTTACTATAGCTACAACCGGAAGACAGAGCAGTCCAAGAAGGCCGCAGACAATGCTCCCGATTATTACAAAAAGTTTGCCCCGAAGTTCCTTGTCGCTTAGAATATATGCGGCTATTTTCTTTAGAGCCGCCGCAACCGCTGCCGACATTTTATCTACCCCCTGCCTTACCGAACAGCTTCACCTTGTAATCGGGAGCATGAACCTGTAAAAGATATCGCTCGTTTCCGCAGCGGTACAGACAAGTTCCTCGCTCCGGATACTTTATCAGACCATACTCTGATTGCTCAACCTGTAGAGTATCCATGAAGTCTGTCGGTGAGATGTTGCCGGGATTGAACAGAAAATGATGGCTCGGAATACTGAACAGCGGTTTGGTAAATTCCTTGATCTCAGGCAGCAAAAAATCTTCGAGATTTTGCGAAGCCAATATGAAAGAAGATTCCTTTTTACGCACACGCTTCATGCCGTTTCGGATATACTCGATAGCCGTCATATTCGTTAAAAAGAGGTACAGTTCGTCAACTGCCGCAACGGTATTTCCACGTCCCAGAAGCTGATTTGACATATAAGACAAAATGTTAAACAGCAGCGTATCTTTGAGTCGCTTGTTTGTGTCCATAAGACCTTTCACACCGAAACAGATAAACTCGCCATCCCTGATATTGGTGCGTCCGTTGAAATATTTTGACTCCGCTCCCATGCACATCGAGTGCAGTCCAAGACAGATATTCTGCAAAATTTCCTCTGTATACAGATGCTTTTTGCTGCTGTCGAATGACAAAAATTCTTTTTCAATCAGTTCGTAAAGATCGCTCATGATCGGATATTTTTCCGATTTCAAATCGTCAAAATCGGTGGAATCATCGATATCAA
>CAJKFZ010000356.1 GCA_905199285.1 uncultured Ruminococcus sp. | reverse complement strand
CTCTCGCTTCTCCTCGACTCCCGTCCCCGACAGCTTTTTTATTATAGCATGATTTCCCAAAAACGTCAAGCCACAATTTTCAACAAACTACAATTCTCAAAACAATTACAATATGTTAATTTTTACCAACTCATTTTAAATACACACTTAAACAGCGTTCTTGTGCATTCTCACGAACCGAAACTTCCATCTGCTTTGTATATTCCCACCGTTCCTCGAAAATCACCTCAAATATGTACTCTTCCGCTATATACCGTTGTTTAAAAGCGTTATACACGTCATCCGTCTCAAATTTTATATTTATCTCGCTGTTTCCCTCGCGTATTTCACGCCGAAGAATATTATCCGCATCCTCAAGCGAATCCGCCAGCAAATTATTTGCCACATAAAAATTTTCTTCCGAATCATCACACACAAACGATTCAAAATACTTACCGTCCGGAACATGAGTCCTGCTGAAATCCATATCATTACAAAGAAAATAAAGCCTTCCAGCAGTTCCGGCAACGCCAATATCATCCCACGTTACATCAATATTGTACCAGCTTCCATTCACCAGCACCTGATTCCATGCATGATTCTCGCCTTTATCAGTCACTCCGGTAACAAGAATATTTTTTATCCCAACCCCAGAGGCAAGCAGTCCAAAAGCCTTTGCATAGCCCTCACAATTCGCTTTTTTCTCAACAAGGCATCCGTAAGCCGTGGAACTATAGCCATTTTCATCACCAATAACATATTCGCAATTGTCGATCAGATAATCATGGATTCGCATCACCGCATCATATTCTCCGGCAGCAAGCGTCACTCCTCCAAGAACATTTTCAATCGCCATATCAAGCTCCCACTGCATTTCAGGAATTTTCTCCTTATCATCACGATAAATTATCTTGGCTTCTCTGATTTTTTCGGCAGTATAATATGTCGAATCAATATAAAAAAACTGTCCCTCCTGCTTTTCAAGAATGCAGTAGATTTTAGAATAAGCATCCCCTGAAATCTCATATGGAAGAGATATTTTTTCATCGTGATCCGAAATTCCTCGAAGTAAAGCCTCATAGACCGCCTGTTCCTTTTTAGAAAGCTGTTCGTAAACCGGACGCAGCTCTGTCTCTTCACTTGAAAGATAGGCAGGCTCCGGATATTTAACAAGCAAACCCGTTTCCTTAGCGAACCTCACTCCAACAAATATCAGCGCAGCACACAAAGCGACAAAAATTCCTACCCAAAGTCCTTTTTTCATATCGTCAAAATTACCTTGCTTTTTCAGAGAGCATTACAGTATTATTCTTAATTTTAAAAGCAGGAAGATTTTCAATAAACCGGCTGAATTTCGAGTACCCATACGTTTTAACGCTGAAATTCGGCATTTTCGAGCAAAGCTGTTTTTTCAGTTCGCCCAGATTGTATCCCTTATTGCCGTTATTTTTGACAATAGCAATGAGTGTGTCCTCGATTCGCTGCAAATCCGTTCTATCCGACTTCTGCGAAACAAGAATGCTGCTTCCGACCTGCCGAAAGCTCAGGCAATCAAAGTCTTTCAGGAACTGTGAGAACTTAGAATAGCCATAATTTCTCACATCGAAATCGGGATAACGTCCCTGAAGACGGCTTCCAAGCTCACCGATATTGATCTCCTCCTGAAGATTGGCATTCTCGGAAATTATGCGAATTATAGCGGATTCAAGAGTTTTCATCTCGACCTTCTCATTATCGCCAGAGCTTTGAACCTCTTCGTCGGCAAGAATTTCGAGATACTTAAAAGCGTTGCAGGCAGTGCTGAACGGCTTCGGAGTTTTCCTCTCGCCCATACCGATAACGTGCATACCCGATTCTCTCAGACGAATAGCCAGACGAGTAAAATCGCTGTCGCTGGAAACGATACAGAACCCGTCCACATTCTGCGAATAGAGAATATCCATAGCGTCAATGATCATAGCGGAGTCGGTCGCATTTTTTCCGGTAGTGTAGCTGTACTGCTGAACCGGAGTTATAGCGTTGTCCAGAGCCATATTCTTCCAGCTTGCCAAATTGACTCTCGTCCAATCGCCGTAAACACGCTTATAAGTGACGATTCCGTAGTTGGAAACCTCATCGAGAATATATTTTGTATATTTTGATGCAACATTATCAGCGTCGATAAGTACAGCATAGCGCATTTCTTTTTCCATACTTCACCTCTTATTTCTTTATAATATATAAATATAGTCTGTATGCTTGCCAAAAATTCATATATAAGAAAAAAATCCCGAAACTAATGCTTCGGGATTTGTATCAATACCAAGGATATTTCCCCAGTACTATGGAGCGGATTACGAGGCTCGAACTCGCTACCTCCACCTTGGCAAGGTGGCGCT
>CAJKFZ010000355.1 GCA_905199285.1 uncultured Ruminococcus sp. | reverse complement strand
TGAATTCGATTATGATTCCGAGGAAATGAAAAAAATTCAAGAGGTAATTGAATCTGACTTTTGTGATGCATATAATCTTGTTTATACAACAGGAAACACTCAACTATCCGGTATTCCGGCCTGGATTCTCGGAATTGCACTGCTTATTCTTATGGTAGTCCTTTTCCTGATGTGCAGCTCATGGATCGAACCTTTTTTGTTTCTTGCAACAATCGGTGTTGCAATTGTTATCAATATGGGGACAAATGCGTTTTTAAGCGGCGTATCAAGCACAACACACTCAATTGCTGCAATTTTACAGCTTGTGCTTTCAATGGACTATTCTATCATTCTAATTAACCGTTATAGACAGGAATTAAGCAGCGGTAAAGAAAAATGTACAGCAATGGCATCAGCAATAAAAGGAGCTGCTGCTTCAATCGCAAGCAGTTCGCTTACTACAATAGTTGGTCTCCTGGCATTACTGTTTATGAGTTTTAAAATTGGTGAGGATATGGGCATAGTGCTTGCAAAAGGTGTACTTATAAGTATGCTTTGCATTCTTACCGTTTTGCCTGCATTGATCTTAATGTGCGATAAAGCTATTCAAAAAACCGCTAAAAAAGTAATGCCTATTCCAATGAGGAAAATAAGTTTCTTCAGTTTTAAGGGCAGATATGTAATATCAGGCATTTTTGTAGTATTTTTTGCAGCAGTTCTGTTGTTGAAGGGAGATGCTCTGATTACATACACGATGTATGAAACAAATGAAGTAGACAATGTTTTCCCGAAAACTAACTCTGTTGTTGTTCTTTATGATAACAACGATGAAGAGGACATAGCACAGCTTGCTTCAGATATTGAAAATCAAAATGGTGTAAAAAGCGTTTCATCATATGCCACAACATTAGGGAAGAAATATACCTCTGCTGAAATGACTGAACTTGTTGGTTCTATGTCAGAGAATATGACTTTTGATGAGTCGTCAATTAATATGATTTACTACGATTATTTTGATGACAGCGAAGAAAAAACAATGACACTCTCACAGTTTATGACCTTTATGCAGAACTATATATCTTCCGATTCGGATATGGTTTCACAGCTTGATGAACATACTATGGTTCAGCTTGAGATGATGCATATGTTCACCAGTAAAGAAGAGTTAACAAAAGAGCGTAATGTCACAGAACTTTCTCAGATTTTCGGAATTGACGAACAAATGCTTTCTCAGATGATGGTAATGACAGACAGCGAAACGATCAGTATACAGGGATTTTTACAACTTGTTTCATCATCGCCTGAAATGACTCAGAGCCTTACTTCAGCTGGAACGGAAACTTCTTCACAGATAGCAATGGTTCAGAACATTGTTGAAAGCGTTATGTCCGATACGGAATATGCACCTTCTGAAATGGCATCAATGTTTAGCAATATATCCGATGAATTAAACGAATCGTCGATTTCACTTATGTATAAACTGTATTTCAGCCAGGCGAATTATGATAACACGTGGAAAATGTCTACGGATGAACTCTTTACACATATTATCAACATGACTGAAAACGAACAATTTGCCGGAATGTTTGACGAATCAGTTGTAAAATCACTAAAATCATATCAAAATAATCTTGAAAACGGCAAAAATCAACTTGTCGGAGAAAACCACTCGCTTATGATGATTGCCACAAGTTTAAGCGAGGAATCTAACGAAACAAATGAATTTCTTGATAATCTTGAGAAGAAACTTAATGATAATTTAGAAAATGATTATTATCTTATCGGAAATTCACCGATGCAATATGAAATGTCCCGTTCTTTTTCAGATGAGTTGAATAAAATTTCTATCATAACAGCCATTGCAATTTTTATAGTAGTCTTAATTACATTCCGCTCAATTTCTGTTCCTGTAATTTTAATTCTTGTAATTCAGTCAGCAGTATATGCTACAATGGTGATAATGACGCTTCAAGGCAGTGGAATGTACTACCTTGCACTATTGATTGTACAGAGTATACTTATGGGGGCAACTATCGATTATGGTATACTGTTTACAAGCTATTATCGGGAAAAGAGAAAATCCCTTGAGCCTAAAGATGCACTGCTTGCTGCATATGACGGTTCGATTCATACAATTCTTACTTCAGGAATGATAATGGTATTGGTTACCTGGATATTAGGTTACGCATTCGGCGATCCATCAATCGGTCAGATTTGCCACTTGATTGCTATGGGAGTAACCTGTGCATTGATACTTATTATTTTCATATTGCCAGGTGTTCTTGTTGCCTTGGATAGATTTACTTGCGGAATTAAGCAGGGCAAGAAAAAGTAAACGCATCTTATGCTTGTAAATATCCCTCGTATTCTGAAATAACATATTT
>CAJKFZ010000354.1 GCA_905199285.1 uncultured Ruminococcus sp. | reverse complement strand
AGGACTTACGATAGATATGCAGTACGAATGCTTGAAAAATATGATTCTTTATCTCAAGACCAACCGTTCAGGAGCCTGCAATATGAATGCTATGGGTGGGGACCAAACAAGTGGCACCATGCGTCTGAGTACCAATATAAGCAACTGGAAAAAGAATTATTCGGATGTCCGTATAATTGACAGGTCATCCTCGGGGCTCTTCGAGCACCGCACAGGAAACCTTCTTAACCTGATATGAGCTGGAGGACAGTACTGATCTCAAGCAGGTGCAAGCTCGATTACTCCATGGGATACATGGTTATCCGCGGAGAAGAAACGGCAAGGATTTTCATCGATGAAATAGCTGTTCTGATGATAGAAAATCCTGCCGTTTCAATGACGGGTTGCCTGCTTTCCGAGCTTACGGAGAAAAAAGTCCGGATAATACTCTGCGATGAAAAAAGAAGCCCCTATGCGGAGCTTCAGCCATACAGCGGGTGTCACAATGCGTCACTGAAAATCAAGCAGCAGATGGGTTGGACGCAGGAGCAGAAAACAGCAGTGTGGACGGAAATAGTGCTTGAAAAGATATGCAATCAGGCAAAAACGCTTGTTGAAAACGGTCATGAAAGCGAAGCCGCAATGCTGACGGGATATATGCGGGAACTTGTTCCCGGCGACGGGACTAACAGGGAAGGTCATGCCGCAAAGGTGTATTTTAATGCACTTTTCGGCAAGAACTTTTCCCGCGGGCAGGAAAACCCGATCAATGCCGCCCTGAATTACGGTTACGGGCTCATTCTTTCGGCATTTAACCGCGAGGTTACTCTTTGCGGGTATCTTACGCACATAGGTCTTTGCCATGACAATATGTTCAACCCGTATAACCTGTCGTGTGATATGATGGAGCCATTCCGTGCTATCGTTGACAGGAAGGTAATTGATATTGCGCCGATCGAATTCGGCAAGAAAGAAAAGCAGGAGCTCCTCGGAATTCTTCATTCCCCCGTGCGCATAGCGGGAACGGAGCAGACAGTCATGAATGCCGTAAAAATATATTCGCGAAGCGTATTTGAGGCGATAGAACTGTCGGACGCGGACAGGTTAAATTTTATTGAGTTATGAGTTACAGATTTATGAGAATGATTGTGTTTTTCGATTTGCCGACGGATACCGAGCCTGCACGCAGGGAATACCGTCGCTTTCGCAGGATGCTCATAAAAAACGGATTCCTTATGATGCAGGAATCTGTTTACTGCCGTATGGTCCTGAACGCAACCGTTGAAAAATCCGTCGCCGAAACTATAAAGCGCGAAAAACCGTCGGCGGGAATCGTTCAACTTCTGACGGTTACAGAAAAGCAATTTGCGGCGATGACATACATAACGGGAAAATATGTAACGGATGTTGTCGACAGCGACGAAAAGGTGGTGATACTTTGAAAATAGCCTGTCCGTATTTCAATGCGCTTATAGAGATACACGAGGGTGTGCCGTTTGCTCTGATAATCGAAAATCAACCATTGTTCCGTCAGTTTGCGGAGGATATCCATTCTCAGCTTATGGGGGGTGAGGGAGATACCGTTTTTTCGATCAGCAATACACCTGTGGCAATGAGTAAATATGTCGATCTTCTGGAAAGCTTTGCTCCTTTTGACATAAACTCAAAGACTATGCTCTCCGGAATATCGGCTGCGATTGAAAAGGTCGCTGTCGATGAGAAGCATTACATTGATACGTCACGCTTGATTGCCGAAACGGAAAAATATATTTCCGAACTCGGTTTTTCGTTGCCGGTGACAATCGAATGCAGAAAGCTGAATATCGGAACGATAATCAAAGCGGCATCTGTTGCGGTAGCGGACGATTTTGAAAACGTGATTGAAAAGATTATTTCGTATATGTCCCTTATCCTTGACCTGGGCGGCAAAAAGCTGTTCATAACGCTGAATATGCGGTCGTATTTCAGTGACAATGAAATTGAGTTGTTTATCGGTGAAATAAAAAGGAAACAGCTTTACGTCCTTATGCTTGAAAACTGCGCGAGGAAGAAAATAGCGGGGAGTGATCAGCTTATAATAGACTCCGATTTATGCGAATTCTGAAACCGAATTTGAAAAAATGCTTGACTTTTTCGCCGTTTTATGATATAAGATAGTTGCGGCTTGTTTTGCCCTATATGTTTACACGTGCTGTCCGTAGCAGCATTTGAGCTCAAATTTGAGGTTTGAGAGTAGTGTAATTTTATAGGGTACTAAAACGCTATTATAACCATTAGTTTTACCTGCCTCGTTTGAGAGTAGTGTAATTTTATAGGGTACTATTGCGTTTTTCACTCTTATTGTAACCAATTATCCCCCCGGGCACACCGCAACAACAGGCGCGCC
>CAJKFZ010000353.1 GCA_905199285.1 uncultured Ruminococcus sp. | reverse complement strand
AAAGGATAAACCGGAGAAATAAAGGTTTTTTGTATTCTGCTTGTTAAATCACATTCCTCATACCATACAACACCTTTGAAGCCTGTCCCGACATCATCAGAACCGCTGCACTGCTTTATCGGCTCACCATAGACCGCATCATCAGTTTCACGCAGTTTACGATATAAATATATGATTCCTCTGGATGCAGAGTGCCATCCAATAAAATAACTGCCTGTCGGAGAAACCGATTCCAGCTGAACAGGAATGTTTGTATTATGATCTGTTTTGGTAAAATATTGCATACACTGACCTCCTTATGATTTTGGCCGAATTGCCTAAATAAATCAAATATTCAATTCTATCGGGACTGCTCTTGTGATTTCCAGACTGTCAGGCGTTACCGCACACTCATCAGCAAGAATATGCACTCCTTTTTCAGCCGCATATCTCAGAGTATCGCCAAATTTCCTATGTGTCGCATCATTGGGAGTAAACAGCTTTATTCCCAACATCTGGATCACAAACAGCACGTAACTGTGATAACCATTTTCCATTGCCTTGACGAGTTCTTTAATATGCTTTACTCCCCTCTCAGTAGGTGCGTCCGGAAATGAGGCTATACCGTCATTTTCAAGCGTTACGCCTTTGACCTCAACAAAGCCTTTTTCACCGTTTTTGTCCTCGATATAGAAATCAAAACGTGAATCACCATATACTTTTTCTGGGCGAATTATCGTCAGTTCAGACATATCAATCAATTTTATACTGCCGTTTTCCAAGGCTTCTCCTGCAACTTTATTTGGAGCTTGGGAGTCCATATTTATCAATAAATCGCCTTTTCTAACTGCAATCAGGTCGTATAACAGTTTGCGTTTTCCCTGCCGATAACTGAAATCTTCCAGATAAACAACCGAATCGGGAACCAGCAATTCACGGCATCTTCCCGTATTTTTTACATGAACAGAAATCTCATTGCCGTTATGATTTACAATCGCCACAAATCGATTGGGACGTGATAGAAATCGGGCGGAAACTATCTTCTCATACTTCACGTTTCAAATACTCCGTCAGTGTTTTTTTCAGGAACTCATAACGCAGCCGTTTCTCTTCTTTTGCAAAATGAACCTCCCGAAACTGTTCAGGATTATTTTCATATACAAGCTTCTCATTGCCAAACTGCTCGCTTGTCATGTCAAAAACACAGTCGTCAATCACATTGTAGCAATGATAATTGCCGCCGTCACGCAGTATTCCATAAACCTTTCCGCCGAAAATATCCTGCGCAAGAAATGCGGTTATGGAGCATTGTCCCAACGTTTTATTGTCCAAAGTCCACCTGTCCCTCATTCTTGGAGCGCAGGTTTCCGCACACCATATTTCCGACAGAGCGTCATACAAATCTCTCGGAGAATGAATTTTAGGATATGTATTGTTAATCGGTTTGACTGTTGCTGTTTCCCAGCCATAAAATTTGTATTCCATATAGTCCTCCTAATTCATTATTCCTCCAAAAGCCCTTTGCAGCCTTTATAAATATCGTCATATGCAATATCAAATCTGTCCGTGTACCAAGGGTCTGAAACATCCTTGTTTTTCAGCAGCCTGCGGACTTTATGTTGGGTATCGCCGCCGAAGATCCGCATTGTATTTGTGATATTTCTGCTGTCCATACAAAGAAACATATCATAGTTGTCATAATCAGATTTTTTTAGCTGTACGGCTCTTTTTCCTTCGCAGGAGATACCATGCTTTGCAAGTTCAGCCTTTGCAGGAGGATATACAGGATTTCCGATTCCGTTCCATATTTCTTCAGTACTTGTGGCACTGGAAGCAACAATAAATTCCGATTCACGTCCGCACTTTTTCAGCATATCTTTAAAAATAAACTCTGCCATCGGACTGCGGCAGATATTGCCATGGCAGACAAACATAATCCTTATCATACTATTTCATCCTGTCATTCTCATCATAATTTCATCGCCATTCTCTTTCAGCCATAACTTTTGATTTTCATAATCAGGCAGGACTTTCTTGATCTCTGCCCAGAATTGCGGTGAGTGATTCATTTCTTTTCTGTGGCACAATTCGTGTACTACCACATAATCCAGCACATCCGTTGGCACCAGCATCAACAGACAATTAAAGTTCAAATTTCCTTTGCTCGAACAGCTGCCCCATCTGCTTTTCTGATTGCGTATCGTAATACGTCCATAATTCACCCCAACTAATGGGGCAAAATAAGCGACTCGTTCCGGAATGACTTCCAATGCCTGATTTGCAAGTTCATGTATTTCTTCTATTGTCAAAGGTTTTATCTGTGACATTTGTTGCTGACGTTCCTTAACTGCCTGCACATGTTTCTCGATCCAATCGGACTTTTGATGCAGAAAGTCTTTAATCTGAGCGTCT
>CAJKFZ010000352.1 GCA_905199285.1 uncultured Ruminococcus sp. | reverse complement strand
TCACCCCAAAACGACAGAAATCGTATTAACATCGCCGAGCATATCAGCGGGAACGTAGCAGTCGTCGAGTTTTTGGCCGTTAAGAGTAACAGACTTAACGCCGGATTCAACGTGAGCGGAGTTATCGACATTGATATTGAGCTTCTTGCCACGGAAGTTTTTCTCAATTTTGAACGAATCCCACTCGGAAGGAATAGAAGGAGAGATCATGATTCCGTCGGCGTCGGGACGCATACCGCAGATACCCTCAACGCATCCGACCATGACTGTTGAAGCCGTACCGGTGAGCCAGTGAACATGAGAACGTCCCTCAAACGGAGATGCCTTGGATTCGGTGAATTGACCGTGAACGTAAGGCTCCATAACACGTATCTCAGCCTTGTCGTTCATAGCGGCAGGAGAGCTTTCCATGAAGTACTCGAACGCTCTGTTTCCGTGACCGAGAAGTGATTCGGCAAGAATAAGCCAGCCCTGCGACTGTGAGAATATACCGCCGTTTTCCTTGGTATCGGCATTGAAAATATGCATAAGAGCTCCGTCGAAATAGTGATCCTTGTAAGGCGGTTCAAGGAGCTTTGCTCCGTATGGAGTGTTCAGGATATCGTGGACGCTGTTCATAGCCTTTTCTGCCTGTTCGTCGGACGCAAATCTGGAGATAACGCTCCATGACTGCGGATTGAGCCACATATTTGCTTCGGGATCTTTCTTAGCTCCGACGATAACTCCGTCCTCACGGATTCCACGGATAAATCTATCCTCGTCCCAGCACTTTTCAAGAGCTTCGGCAAGCTTGCCCTGAACATCGTCAATATAACCGATATAGTCCGTATCGTTCTTTAAAATCGCCATTTCCTTGATAGTCGTCATTGCGTAGTAAAGCTGGAAAGCAACGAAAGTTGACTCGCCCTTAGCTCCCAGACGGAGACAGTCGTTCCAGTCGGCATGAAGTCCGGCAGGCATATCGTGATCGCCGAGACGTTCCATAGAGAATCTGATAGCATTCTTGAGATGATCGTAAACAGTTGCCTCGCCGCCGTTTGCGTACACGATGACCTCATCGAGGAAGCCTATATTTCCGCTTTCGCCGATATACTTCACGATAGTCGGGAACAGCCAGAGAGCATCGTCCGCACGGTATGACGGATGACCTGTTTCCTTAACGTAATCAGGATCATCAGGAGTATTTTCGTGACCGGCATTGTGGTTGAACTTAACAAGCGGAAGTCCGCCGCCGTTGTCTACCTGAGCGGAGAGCATGAAGCGAATCTTCTCGGCAGCCATTTCCGGATCAAGGTGGATAATTCCCTGAATGTCCTGAACCGTATCACGGTAGCCATAGCCGTTTCTGAGTCCGCAGTAAATGAACGAAGCCGCTCTTGACCAGATAAATGTGATGAAGCATTGATAAGCGTTCCAGACGTTGATCATGTTGTTGAATTCTTCTGAAGGAGTTTCAACCTTGAAGTTAGAGAGCTGACCGTGCCAGTAATCTTTAAGCTGCTTGATTTCAGCGTCAACCCTGCCTGCTTCTTTGTACTCATTGAGAATAGCCGTTGCCTGAACGTTGTCCTTCTGACCAAGAATGTAGATAAGCTCGGCAGTTTCGCCCGGTTTGAGAGTTATATCAGACTGGAGCGCTCCGCAGGAATTGCTGTTGAAGTTCATAGCGTTATTGCATTTTCCGGATTCAACGGCGGTCGGATTCGAGTAGGTTCTGTAAGGACCCACAAAATCGCTGAGTGAACCGTTGTATGCGGAAATATCTGCTCCAACCATGCCGAAAAATCTCTCCTGATGGTTAGAACCGGATTCATCACGTCCGGAATTTTCGTTTATATGCTGAACGATCTTATTCTCTTCAAAGCTTGTGCGGGTGATGAAAAGGGTGTACTGAAGATTTACCTGATCCTGTTCGTAATTGTTCTCGTTTGTAAATTCAACAAAGCCGAAAACTGAAAGCTTGCGCTCCTTATCGCTGTTATTGGTGATTTTCTCCCGCCATACCTCGTATGTTTTTCCATAGGGAACGTAGTATGTTGCTTCAGATTTTATCTCAGCATATTCTGCTGAAATAACTGTATAAGCCGTACCGTGGCGGCACTCCGATTTATACTTGTCGAGAGGCTTGCCCACAGGCTGCCATGAAGCCGACCAGTAATCGCTTGTTTCGTTGTCACGGATGTAGATGTAGCGTCCAGGCAGAGCCATCTCCGAATTGAATCTGAAACGGGAAATTCTTCCGTTTGCTCCGGATTTAACAAAGCTGTAGCCTGCTGCATTATTCGATATCATTGCTCCGTATTCCGGATCGCCAAGATAATTCGCCCATGGTGCTGGCGTCGCTGGGTTCGTTATTACGTATTCCTTGTTTTTTAGATCAAAATGTCCGTAGTGCAT
>CAJKFZ010000351.1 GCA_905199285.1 uncultured Ruminococcus sp. | reverse complement strand
TATAATTAATGTATATATACACTGCCGATTCCGCAGTAGTTCAACGGCGAGCTGCTGCCGGACAGGTTCTAAATCTATTACGAAGAAGGTATGGACAAATGTTTGAAATAATTGAGAAAAAAAGTCTTAACCCTACTGTTACTTTAATGAAAATAAACGCTCCCAAAGTTGCCGCAAAGGCAGAGCCGGGACAGTTTATCATCCTCAGAACTGATGACGAGGGTGAGCGTATTCCGCTTACTATCGCTGATTTCGACCGCAGCGAGGGTTCTGTTACCATTATTTTTCAGATAGTCGGCGCTACAACAGAAAAACTTAATCATCTTAACGAGGGCGAGTGCCTCCACGATTTTGTAGGTCCTCTCGGTAAAGCTACCGAAACAGAAGGTCTTTCAAAAGTTGCAGTAGTCGGCGGAGGCGTCGGCTGCGCTATTGCTTACCCCGTTGCAAAGAAGCTTCATTCGCTCGGAATCGAGGTTCATTCTATCGTCGGATTCAGAAATAAAGATCTCGTGATCCTCGAGGACGAGTTCAAGGCTGCTTCATCAAAATTCGTACTTATGTCTGACGATGGCTCCGCCGGAGAAAAGGGACTTGTTACCGACGCTCTTAAAAAGCTCATCGAAAGTGGCGAAAAATACGACCGTGTTATCACTATCGGTCCGCTTATCATGATGAAATTCGTATGCGGACTTACAAAACAGTACGATATCCCAACAGTTGCTTCTATGAATCCGATCATGATCGACGGAACAGGAATGTGCGGCGGATGCCGTTTAACAGTCGGCGGACAGACCAAGTTTGCCTGCGTTGACGGTCCTGAATTTGACGGTCACCTTATCGATTTCGACGAGGCTATGGCAAGAGGCGCTATGTATAAGGATTTTGAGCGCAGGGAACACGAAGAAACCTGCAATCTTTTCAAACAGGAGGTAAAGTAAAATGCCTAATATGTCGCTTGTAAAAAATGAAATGCCGGTTCAGGAACCGGACGTAAGAAATAAAAACTTCAAGGAAGTTGCTCTCGGCTACACCGAGGAACAGGCTATCGACGAAGCTAAGCGCTGTCTTAACTGCAAAAACAAGCCATGTTCAAACGGATGCCCTGTACAGATAGATATTCCCGAATTTATTTCCAAGGTCGCAGAGGGAAATTTTGAAGAGGCTTACAAGGTAATCACAAGAGCAAGCTCTCTTCCTGCTGTCTGCGGAAGAGTATGTCCTCAGGAAACTCAGTGTGAAAGCAAGTGCGTAAGAGGAATCAAGGGCGAGCCTGTTGCAATCGGCAGACTTGAAAGATTCGTTGCGGACTGGCATAACGCCCAGCCTGAAAGCAAGGTTGAAAAACCTGATTCAAACGGTCATAAAGCAGCCGTTATCGGTTCAGGTCCTTCCGGTCTTGCCTGTGCAGGCGATCTTGCAAAAAAAGGCTACGACGTTACCGTTTTCGAGGCTCTTCACGTTGCCGGCGGCGTTCTCTCCTACGGAATCCCTGAATTCAGACTTCCCAAAACTATCGTTCAGAAAGAAATCGAAGGGCTCAAAGCTCTCGGCGTAAAGGTTGAAACGAATACAGTTGTCGGCAAGACCGTTTCTGTAGATGAGCTTATGAAGCAGGAAGGCTTTGAATCGGTATTTATCGGCTCCGGCGCAGGACTTCCGAGATTTATGAACATTCCCGGCGAAAACCTCAACGGAGTTTATTCCGCAAACGAATTCCTCACAAGAATTAATCTTATGAAAGCTTACAAAGACGGCAGTTCCACTCCGATAAAGGCCGGAACAAAGGCTGTTGTAGTCGGCGGCGGAAACGTTGCTATGGACGCTGCCCGTTGTGCAAAAAGACTCGGCGCAGAGGTTTATATCGTTTACAGACGTACCGAAAATGAGCTTCCTGCCAGAGCTGAAGAAGTTGAACACGCTAAGGAAGAGGGAATTATTTTCAAGTTCCTCACTAATCCGACCGAGATCACTTCAACTGAAAACGGCTGGGTAAAGAGCGTTGTCTGTCAGCAGATGGAGCTTTCCGAGCCAGACGCTTCCGGCAGAGCAAAGCCTGTTCCGATTCCGGACGCTTTCATCGAAATCGACGCAGACTGCGTTATCATGTCTATCGGAACATCTCCGAATCCGCTTATCAAATCCACCACAGAAGGACTTGAAACTCAGAAATGGGGCGGAATTATCGCCGATGACAACGGTCTTACATCTAAAGAGGGCGTTTATGCAGGCGGCGACGCTGTAACAGGCGCTGCTACTGTAATTCTCGCTATGGGCGCAGGCAAAAAAGCCGCTGCCGCTATGGATGAATATATGCAGAATAAATAATCTTTGATTAATATTTATAAAGGGGACTCTGTCCCCTTTAACCCCTGCCAAAGGGTTATTAACCCTTTGGGAACCCACAATTAAT
>CAJKFZ010000350.1 GCA_905199285.1 uncultured Ruminococcus sp. | reverse complement strand
TCGTTTTGTATATGAGTTTTTATATTTCCGTTTTCGGCATAAGTGAATTGTTCATTTCTCTTATAACCGTCGTTATTTTGAGTTATCCTGCTGATAAACTTGCCATTGCCGTCATATTGATAGGTATAAGTTGTCTCTAAACAGATTGTTTCGTCCGGATTTTCGTATACGCTTGTTATGGGATTGCCATACTCGTCATATGTATAAGAAACTGTATTTTTATAATTGCCGTTTATGAAAGTTGTTTCTTTTACCAAGATACCGTTTGAATACTCATGGTCAATGTGTTGCAGTCCATGCATTGTTTCACATTCTTCCGAGGCTATTGTTCCGTTAGAGTTGTATTCGTAGGTTTGCTGGAATATTGATGGAGTTGTCTGTCCGGGCTTAACCTGATTCAGCGAAAGAATCAGATTATCATGCTCATCAAAAAATTCGATTACTTGGTATGCGTTAAAATCATAATTTTTTCTGTATATGAGAGCAGTCTTTTTATATGCCGCATTTTCGGGAACTTCAACGTCAAATTCCTCAATATGGGATTCAGTCGGAGCAGTCTGTTCCTCGGTTGATTCCTCGGCAGCAGTTGTTTCTGCCGCAGTATTTTCAGCGGTGGTGATCTCTGTAGGAGCTTCGGTCTGATCGGAAATTGATTCCGTTACGGAAGCTTTCTCCGTTGACGTTTCCGCAGTTTCTTTTACGCCGCAGGCTGTGAGAAAAGCTGCACATACTGACGCTGATAGTATGATTTTACGGATGATTTTCATTTTCATGGATTTCTCCTTGTTATTGACATGATAAATTCATGCTTAATTATAGAATTCATATTCATATTCTATATATGTTGTTTCCTCATCACTGGTGGAAATTTCTTCTTTAATAAGGCGATTTTCGGAATTATAGGTGTATTTTCTTAATATATTAAAATCTAAATTAGCGTACTGAGCTTTAAGGCTTGCTGTGTTGCCATTGGCATCATAGGTGTAACTTTCCGTTGACTTTAAATCATTATTCATAAATTCTTTTTTGACTGAGATTCTGCCGTCCGAGTCATACTCATATTCATAGCTTAAAACGTGGACATTGACTTCTCCCACAATACGACCGATGTAGGTAATTTCCTTGCGTACAGGATTTGAATGCTCGTCGTAGGTGTAGACAGAAGTATTATAAAGCTCATCGTTGGTGTAAAGAGTTTCTTTGTTTATAGTTCCGTTGGAATTATATTCGTAGTAAGTCTTATAGCTGTTGCCATAACTGTTGCTAAGCGTCATTGTGGCAATTGTGCCGTCGTCGTTGTACTCGTAAGAATATTCCCGATTTCTTGGGTGATCTCCGTCAGTATTTGGATCCAGTTTTTCAAGAATCAGATTATCGTTTTCATCGAAAAAGCTTATGTTTGAAATCTTGTTTGCAGTCCGGCGATAAGCCGCATTTTCGGGAACTTCAACGGAAATTTCTTCCGTATGGACTTCAGTCGGAGCAGTCTGTTCCTCAGTCATTTCCTCAGAGATAGTTGTTTCTGCCACAGTATTTTCAGCGGTGGTGATATCTGTAGGAGCTTCGGTCCGGTCGGAAACCGATTCCGTTACAGAAGCTTTTTCCGTTGAAGTTTCAGCAGCTTTTTCTGAGCCGCAAGCCGTAAGAAAAACTGCACATACTGACGCTGATAGCATGATTTTACGGATGATTTTCATTTTAACTGCTCCTTTCGATTACTCTTAAAATCAATGATAACTTTTATCCAAGAGTATCCGCTTCTGCCGGAATGATTTTTCCGCCCTCTTCAAGTTCGATAACGCAGATCTTTCGTGTCTGAGTTTCTCTTTCACCGTTTGTTTTGGTAAATTCAAACTGGATTTTATATTCATAGCCGTTGTTTGCGTGAACGTCAGCGGTATTGAATTTAGAACTGAAATAATCTTCCGCTCCGTAAAGCTGAATGTCCGAAAGTTCTCCGAGCGCCCTTATACCCGAGACGGAAATGGAAGTTTCAACAAGCATATCGCTCCTGTTAGAGTTGAAATGTTCCGCTTTGCTGTTTAATTCTCCGCTTGCTTCAAGTTGTGTAAGAGCTTGTTCGGGAGTTATCAGAGTGTAATATTTTTCTCCTCCGCTCGGACTGTAAAGAATATCGGCAAACTCTTTTGCTGTATCATCAGGAGAGATTTTTGATTCTGTTCTCACTCTTGGAGGTTTCTCAGCGGAGCTTAATGAAGAATTCCCGCCTTTATCATCCTTTTTACTGCACGAACAGAATAAGACAGTTAAAGATGTGCAGGCGATAATAATCGCTAAAAACTTTTTCATGAGTTAAAATCTCTCCTTATCAGATATTATTCGCCGTAGTAGTATTCAAGATCTTCGGCGGTTTCTTCAATGACTTTCCAGCCCTCTTTGAGTTTTACAATACATACTTCGCCTTCAT
>CAJKFZ010000349.1 GCA_905199285.1 uncultured Ruminococcus sp. | reverse complement strand
TTCATTTCGCCGCTCCTTTCAGCATTCCGACAGCCTTAGCGCCCATAGAAACGGTATGGCTTACGGACATCATATTCACTCTCACGCTTGTATCCAGACCAAACATCTGCGCTATTCTCGGAACTTCCGTTGCCGACAAGCAGATACCAACCGCAAGCAGAGCGTGCTGCGTATAACTCAGCAGTCCCAAATACAGTATCGTTGTCTGCAAAAAAGCGGTGAGACAAGTTGCGATCACTTGCTTGCACCAGCCGTAAAATCCATCGGTGTAACCCCTCGGAACGCCGAATAAATAAAGGCTTCCGACCGCTATCTGACACAGCATTATGCCGCCTCGCTTGATGTTTGCGAATATAACTTTTACGGTGCAGTACCCGAATAAAATTATGAAAAATAAGCTGAACAGCGATACGTCGGACGAAAGCGCAACGATAACTTTCAGTCCTGAATCTGCCACAGTTTCGGTCGTGCTGCCTATGAAATTTCCCAATAAATCATGGGCAAACGTACCCTGCGTGGCAACACAGAACGAATACAATCGCTGCGGCACGACCGTTACCAGACTTGCCGCCATGAAGCCTTTCAGCACATTCAGACAAGTATTTTTTATATTTGCCTGCCCCGATTCGTAGGCTATTGCCGTATCGAACACCGCCACCACAAGTCCGCAGACAAACAGCATCCAAGCAAGGATTTGGAACAGACCTACAAACGCTTGTACCCATGACATCGCAAAAATATCGGAGGTGGTTTCGTTAATAAATTCAAACAAATCTGCGATCGCTCCGTAGATCAGATTGAATAACCACTCAAACATGGCTTCCCAAATCCAATCGCCGATTGCGTCGGTAACATTGCCGATGGTGTTATCCCACAATGAGGAAATGCCGTCGCCGATCCAGTCGATGGCGTCCCCGATCCAATCAAACATCCTTCTTCACCTCGATTTCTCCCTTGATTTTATACAGCGAACTGCGCTGTCCGCCAAGAAAATGATAGCGATGAGTTATCTCCAGCAAATCATGCTTTTCAAGTTCCTTGAACGCCCTGTATACCGTTGTTTTTGAGAACTTCAAGTCCTCCGCGATATTGCGCACAGCAGGAAAACATTCGCCTTTTTCGTCCGCACGATTTGCCAGATAACAGTAAACCGAGACCGCCTTGTGGGACAGTCCCAGATCGTAAATTCTTCTTGGAAATACCAATTTTATCAACCCCTCGTTCTGATATTATTTTTCTTTTTGGGAAGTTCTTCATCGTCAGATTCCGGCTGAAAAACCTCTTTTTTCTGTGGATATTTAATTGCCAAATCACGAATTAGTTCACCGCAATCCTTGTAGGAAACCGGTCTTGCAGCCTTGTCCGACAGTCGGTATTCTTCCTCAAATTTTATGCCCCATTTGAAGTACAGCTTCAGCTTTGAGATCATCGGATGTACTCCCGTTTTCATCACGATAAACTGTCCTTTTGGCATGGATTTCAGTTCGTCCACCGTCATTAACGGTCTGCCGATCATCTGCAGAGACTGTGTTTTTTCTTTGCCGTTAGACACAGAACCGCTCAGCACAGTCTGCTCTCCCAAGGACTTTGACAGAACTTCCGCAGACTGAGAATTGGGCGCAAAACCGCCGAAAACCGTCAATTGCGTGTTGTCGGTTATGATCTCCATGCCCTGCTTTCCGTAGTTTTTTTCAAGCTGCGCAAAGGATTGGATTATTGCAATTATGCTGATTTTTCTTGAACGTCCTGCCGAGAACATCGCCTCCATGCCGTCAATTTTTGGAAAAGTCCCTAATTCGTCGGCATAGAACATAACACGGTTTTTCAGCTTACCGCCGTTCTCATCGGCTATCACTAAAATCTCACGATAGAGCTGCTGAATCAGCAGACTTACCATGAAATATTTCGACTGCTCCTCCTCCGGAAGCACAATAAAAATCGCCGATTTTTCATTGCAGAACTTCTCCGCATCTATCGCTGTACCGAAACACAGCAACTGCTCCATTTCCGTATCGAGGAAGCTGTTGAGCCTTGACAACGCCGTTGACATTACCGACATCATGGTCTGCTCTGCGGTATTCAGCGCCGCCCCCGCAAGCCATTTTGCTTTATGCTCCGGTGGAAGCTTTTCCATAAGCTCCGAAAAGTAGGTCTTGGCTTTTGCTTTGGAATCAGGCTGAGCCTTCGCAAGCAAGTCCTGTATCAGCTTGAAAACCGACACAATATGACGTTCATTTTTGTCGCCGAACTCCGCTAAAAGCAAAATTACCGAAGCCAGAAGTCCCTCTGCTGCGTCGTAAAAATATGCGTTTGCGCCGCTCGATTCAGAACCGCCGCCGATGTCGATTATGGTTTTTGCAGTGATCTTGGCGTACTTCTCAGCTTTTGCCTTCGCCGAAATATTTCTCTTGTCGGACAAATAAACGTCCATATATTTATTCAC